>JALOMD010000197.1 GCA_025455595.1 Cytophagales bacterium
AAGGCGAGACGGACATTGAAGTAACGTTCCCGGTTCGTATCCAGTAATGAGTCTTTAGTCGTTAGTCCTTGGTTTTTAGTTAGTTATTGCAAAAGCCCGGCCGCCTGCGGTCGGGCTTTTGCTTTTCCAAGGCTCCGTGCAAAAGCTTATCTTTGTGCGAGGCATTGGCGTTTTGAGCATTTTTTGCTTAAAACGCCAACGCCACAAACTTTCAAACAAATGCCCATCTAACCGAAAACAATCATGAAAATAGCCATCGGCGGCGACCACGCCGGCTTCGCCTACAAAGAGAAAATCAAGGACATGCTGGCGGCACATGGCATTGAAGTCGGCGATTTCGGCCCCGGCAGCGATGCGTCGGTTGACTACCCGGATCATGTGCATCCGCTGGCAACCGCCGTTGAAAACCACGAATACCACCAAGGCATCCGCGCCGCCCTGTGCTGGAACACCGAACTGGCCGCCTTGGCCCGCCAACACAACAACGCCAACGTGCTGTGCCTGCCCGCCCGGTTCATCAGTTTGGAAGAAGCCAAAGCCTGCGTCGAAACATTCCTCTCGGCCCGGTTCGAAGGCGGCCGCCACCAAAACCGGGTGGACAAGATTGCGTGTTGAAAAAAAGTCGTCAGTGGTAAGTGGTCAGTCGTCAGTGGCGTTTTGGGCAAAATTTGCCCAAAACGCGTGGCGGCACAGCCGCCTTGTAAATCTCGTTTTGGGCAAAAATTTCCCAAAACGCCTTTTGTTCTCATTCCGCAATCCGCCTTCCGGTTTCCGCATTCCGGGGGCTTTTTCGGTAATACACGTTCGGGTCGGAGCCGCGTTCGTATTGGCTGGCAAGGGCGGGAAGGCGTTCAAACAGCCGGGGCACCACTTGCTGTTTGTCCACGATTACGTCGGGTGGGTCTTGCGTGAAGTTGCCGTACAACTCAACCACTGTGGGGTAGCTGTTCAGGTTCTCGAAGTGGCGGCGAGCCAATCGCCAGTTCAAGTAGGGCGTGGCGGGCGTGTTGTCGCGGTACTCGTCCATGCCCCGGCCAATCACCAACAGCCGCTTTTGGCGGACATGTCCGCGTTCTTCGCTCACTTGCACAGCCAAGGCGGTGTCTTTCCAAAACGGAGAGCCGGGCAAATAAAAACGCCCCCAACCGTTGAGCAGCACCAAAGCCAATACCGTCCAAAAGCCGAGTTCGCCCATCCAAGGCTTGCGCACGAGCAGGAAAAAATATGTTCCGAAAAATGCCGTCGGCGGCACAAACACCAGAAACACATAAGGCGCAAAGTCGTCCGCGAAAAACAGCGTGAGCAAGGCACAAAGCAGCCACAAAAACATGGCTTGCTGGCAGCGGATTTGGTAGTTGATGAATCGCGTGTTGCCGCCCGCCAGTTGGCTGGTCGCCATCACTAACAAGATGCCCAACGGCAACGACACGAGGGCCAATGTTTGCCAGTCGGTGTAGAAGGCCGTCCGACGTTCCCAGAACACGGCAATCCAGTTGAAATACACCGCGTCGTAGGCGTTCATGAGGTAAAACACCAGCAGCAACACGCCCAACGGCAGCCCGAAGCCGAACAACAACAGCAAAAACTTGCGCAGCCGCAACGCCGACAGCAGCAGCAACGCCGCAAACACAAACAGCACAAACCACCCGAACGGAATGTAAAACAGCGTGGCCATGCCCACGTAAAACCCGACTCCGAAAACCTCATTGTCAGTGCTGTCTTTGTCGAGTTGGGCGAAGAGGGCGTTGAGGGCAATCAGCAGAAACGTGAGGCCGAGCAGCACCGGCGAAAGCGTGTAGAAGTCGTAGAACAGGCTGGCGCACAGGCAGTAAAGCAAGGCGGGCAGGTGTGTACGGTCGTTGTATAGGTTGTGGCGGCGCAGCGAAAAGCTAAAGTAGCCCGACTGGAACATGACCAACAAAAACGCCAGCAGATGATACGCCGTAGCCGACCGGCCCACCGCCCAGTCAACCAAGGCGTACACCCCGGCCGACAACGGGCTGAGGCTGTCCCACGTCTCGGTGTACAGCATGAAACCCCGGTTGAGCCGCTCCCCCACCAGCATCCAGTTCAGTTCGGGTTGCATCAGCGGCAACACGTGCGTGAGCAGCGGCAGCCGCACCAGCAACAGGAAAAACCAAGCCACGAAAACCGAACTCAAACCTCCCGTAAGCAGCAAACGAAGCATTTTTAATTCAGAATTATGAATGTAGAATTCAGAATGTATGTATGTAGCACATGCTTTAGCCTGTGCGAAAATCCGAAGGATTTTTCAACGGCGTTTTGGGCAATCCCGACTTGTCGGGACGGATTTGTCTGAACCTTGATTGGTTTCGCCGAACTGACGTTTCGTGGGATTCGAGGATTAATTTGATGTTTCGTTTTCCAATCATGTTAATCAAAAAAATCACCTTAAAATCACAGTTCGGACAAAAAGCCGTTTTGGGCAATTTTTGCCTGAAACGGCTCACATCATCATCGGCCAAAGGTACAAACGAATCCGTGACCGAAACCGCGTGTTTTCGCAGAAATAAAAAAGCAATCGGCAACCGAAATCACACAAAAAGGTGCTAATTTTGCGGCCGGAAAAAGCGTTTTGGGTAATTTTTGCCCAAAACGCCAATTTCAGAAGAGTGATAATTCTGAATTGGCTCCGCCGAATCTTCGATTTCATAATTCTACATTCTGAATTGAATACATGCCCAGTCTAAAGGAAGTCAGGAACCGGATTCAGTCCGTCAACTCCACCCAGCAGATTACCAAAGCCATGAAAATGGTGGCGGCCGCCAAATTGCGCCGCTCGCAGGATGCCATCACGCAAATGCGGCCCTACGCCCAGCGGCTGTCGCTGTTGCTGCAAAACATCTCGGCTTCGTTGGACGATACCTCGGACAACCCTTACGCCGTGGAGCGGCCCGTCGAGAAAGTGCTGCTCGTGGTCGTCACCTCCGACCGGGGGCTGGCCGGGGCTTTCAACAGCAACGTCCTCAAGACCACCCAAAACCTGATTGCCGAAAAATACAGTCGCCAAGCCGCCAGCGGCAACGTACACTTGCTCACCATTGGCAAGAAGGGCTACGACTTCTTCAGTCGCCGCAACTTCACGATTAACAAAGAATTTACCGGCACTTTCTCGATCCTGAGCTTCGGGGCCGCCCGCAAAGCCGCCGAATTCGCCATGGACGCTTTCCTCAACGGCACCTACGACCGGGTTGACATCGTGTATAACGAATTCAAGAACGTGGCGACGCAAATCATGCGCACCGAACAGTTCTTGCCCATTGAGCAGGCCCCGGCCAAGCAAGCCAAGCAAGCCCGCACGGAATACTTGTACGAGCCGTCGAAGGAAGAGATTTTCCGCGAGCTGATTCCCAAGTCGCTGAAAGTGCAGTTCTACAAAACCCTGCTCGAATCGAACGCCTCCGAAAACGGTGCCCGCATGATGGCCATGGACAAGGCCACCGACAACGCCAAGGAACTGCTCAAGGAACTGCGCTTGGTCTATAACCGCACCCGCCAAGCCGCCATCACGAAGGAAATCCTCGAAATCGTGGGCGGTGCCGAAGCACTTTCGCAGGCTTAACTTAAGTGGTAAGTCGTGAGTGGTAAGTTTTCAGTCATGAGTAGTGCGTCTTGGGTCTTGAGTAAACCAGAAACCTTGAATTTTAAAGTATTAAGCACGGTTTTGATTTACGGAACAAGTCAATCTCAATACGAGTAGTCAGTTAGCCGACAACAGGTTTTATACGAAAAGTCCGCGCAAAGGCGGACTTTTCGCTTTTTGGGCTATTTTTGGAGTTGTGACAGCGGCCTCACCCCCGACCCCTCTCCCAAGGGAGAGGGGTGTGTTTCGGGGTTAACCGAGCCTCTCACCTGAACGTGTTCGGACAAGAGGCTCGTCCGGTTGAAAAGTCACCCCTCTCCCGTGGGAGAGGGGACGGGGGTGAGGCCTCGCCGTTTCAAGCAAAAATTACCCAAAACGCACTTACCACTTACGACCTACCTTTCCCATGAAACACCTTCTCTTCTTCGGCTCGCTTCTGATGCTGACACACGCCGCTTCTGCCCAAACCGCCAAGCCCGACAAAAGCAAAATCACGCTGGTCATCCACGGCGGGGCGGGCACTATCCGAAAGGCCAACATGACTCCCGAACGCGAAAAAGCCTACCAAGACGCGTTGGGCGAAGCTTTGCGCACGGGCTACCGAATCCTGCAAAACGGCGGCACCAGCCTTGATGCCGTGGAAGCCGCCGTGCGCGTAATGGAAGACTCGCCGCTGTTCAACGCGGGCAAAGGAGCCGTGTTTACGCACGAAGGCAAGAACGAAATGGACGCGGCCATCATGGACGGCAGCAGCCTGAAAGCGGGTTCGGTAGCGGGCGTTTCGGTCATCAAAAATCCCATCAGCACGGCGCGGAAGGTGATGGAAAACTCCGAACACGTGATGCTGGTAGGCCGTGGAGCCGAGCAGTTTGCCCAGCAACAAGGCATGGAAATCGTTGACCCGGCGTATTTCTACACCGAAAACCGCTACCAGCAACTGCAACGGGCGATGGAAGAAGACAAAGTGAAACTCGACCACTCAGCCCCGCCGGTTCCTAAAAAAGAACCTAAAAGCCCTTCTCCTTCGGAGGGGTTGGGGGAGGCTAAGAAATTCGGGACGGTGGGGGCGGTGGCCTTGGACCAATACGGCAACTTGGCGGCCGCCACCTCGACGGGCGGCATGACCAACAAACGCTGGAACCGCGTTGGCGACGCACCGATTATCGGCGCGGGCACGTATGCCAACAACCAGACCTGCGCCGTGTCGGCTACGGGCCACGGCGAGTATTTCATCCGCTCGGTGGTGGCCTATGACATATCGGCCCTGATGGAATACAAAGGGCTGCCGGTGCAAAAAGCCGCCGAAGAAGTGGTGATGAAAAAATTGGTGACGCGCGGCGGCGAAGGCGGCGTGATAGCCCTTGACCGCAACGGCAACGTGGCCATGCCCTTCAACTCCGAAGGCATGTACCGGGGCTTCGTCAAGTCCGACGGCCGCCCGCAGGTGTTCATCTACAAGTGAGTTTCACGTTTATCGTTTAACGTTTTACACTGGCGTTTTGGGCAAAAAATGCCCAAAACGGTAAATTGTGAACGGTAAACGATAAACGTGAAACGGTAAACGGTTTCAACGGTAAACCACCTCCGTCTCGAAGCGGGCGGGTTTTTGAGTGTGGAGCCGCCAGTATTCCTCGGCTATTTTGTCCGGGTCGAAGTGCGTGCCGGGTTTGATGAGTCCGGCAATGGTGACCGTTGCCACGTGGATGCCTGTCGGAGCCAACTCGGCGGCCAAACTGTACGTCAGGTTGCGGATGCCCGCCTTGCCCACCGCCAGCGATGCGTACGGATGGTACGGCTCCAAGGCCATGCCGCCGCCCGTAAACAAAACGGTGCCGCGTTTTTGTGTTTTCATGTGCGGCAACACCAACTGCGTTGCGGCCAACGCCCCGGCTACGTTCACCCGGAAATCCTGCACCATTTTCTCCGCATCCAACACCGAAGGGCTGGCTTCGCGGCCCACCACGGCGTTGTAAACCAGCACGTCCGTGTGGCCCATTTCGCGGTGGATGGCGCGGAATGTTTTTTTCAACGAGTCGAAGTCGCCCGCATCGGCGGCGTAGGCCTTGGCAAACACGCCCATCTCGCTGATTTGCTGGGCGTAACGCTGGATGTTTTCGACCCGACGGGCAATCAAGGCGACCGAAAAACCCTCGCGGGCAAAACGCTTGGCAACCGACAAACTGATGCCCGGCCCCACGCCTACGATGGTGCATATTTTTTCTGACAGTTTCATAAACTTGAAATAACGCAAAGACGAGTGATTCTTTTACCGCCAGCTTTTTTAGCTTGATTGTGAGGTACCTACTAACGGTGGCCCAAAATACAACGCTTGCGTCAATAATGCCAAGGCCCGCCTAAAACGTTTATCGTTTATTGTTTCCCGTTATTCGTTCATTCATTCGTACCTCAAATTGTTTTGGGCAAAAATTGCAAAATCCCGCGACAGGCGGGAACGCCCAAAACGCCAACTACGGGGCCAGCCAAGCCTTACAGACCGATTTCGATACTCAACTCAACTTCCGGCAGTGAGCTCCAAGCGGCGTTTTCTGAGAAAAAAGCAGAAAACGCCAGCCTCTTGCTTAATTGTAAAGTATTGACAATCAACGTATTATAATGAATTTATTTGTTTGTGTTGCCATGCTCGACGCAAACAGGCACGGGATTTGCAAACAGTGTAGCAAAACGAAAACTATGTTCACTTCAACTTAAATCAAGAGATGAAAAAGACATGCTTATTGCTTGCCGTTGTTTCGCTGTTGGGCA
>JALOMD010000198.1 GCA_025455595.1 Cytophagales bacterium
CAAACCACAACCGAATATCGTGCCGATTTTGACCGATGAAAGAAAAAAAGTGATTATACCGCGTTAAAGGTTAGGAATTGGATT
The DNA here is from genome assembly GCA_025455595.1 of Cytophagales bacterium. Classification (GTDB taxonomy): domain Bacteria; phylum Bacteroidota; class Bacteroidia; order Cytophagales; family 172606-1; genus Xanthocytophaga. The sequence goes on from JALOMD010000198.1 coordinate 85, forward strand.
TCAGTCGCTTGCTAAATTCAACGCACCCAGTGCGCAGTGACACAAGAAGGGTGAACGTAAGGAATGCGGATTTGGAACAAAACCGTTTTGGGCAAAAATTGCTCAAAACGCCGATTTGTCTTGAATTGCGGATGAAACGGATGGCACGGATTTCACGGAGAAGCCTTTAGAGGTTGTTTAAAATTCGGTTTCGAAGGATGTCCCGACCATGCCTTCGGCTTGGCAGGCTTGTCGGGATTGCCTAAAACGCCCGTCTGTTGTCTTGGCGTTCGGCCGATTCCGGTCAGACGCACCGCGTGCAGACCTGCGTGTTCACGGCGTTTTGGACAAAAAACGCCCAAAACGCTTCAGTAGAACAAAATCTTAAACAACGAGACTGCTTAACATTTCGGCTTTTGGTTCCGAATCGTAGGGGCGGGGCTTGTCCCCGCCCTCTGTCGTGCAGGCTCGGATTGTCTTTGCGCGAGCCTTTGGGAAACAAGGGCGGGGGCAAGCCCCGCCCCTACAGTCGGTGCGTTTTGGGCAAAAAATGACCAAAACGGAAAATCTTAAACAGTCACAACCTCTGAGGCAAACAGTCGCGTTTAACCCAAAGCAAAGCAACACATCCGTGAAATCCGTGCCATCCGTTTCATCCGCGATTCAAGAAAAAAGCATCCCGACAAGTCAGAACGCTTTTCACGAAGAAACCGGAAATTTCTATTGGTCGTCCTTGCTGCGCCCGACGGCAGACAATAGCCTGAACAACAAACGGGAGAGGCCGGACAGCACCCAAACGAGGCCGGTAAAAAGCAGGGAAAATGTGACGAGGAAAGGATAGAAAAGGGCGAAAAGCACGTTCCAAGCATAGTGCAAGAACGCCGACTTGGGTTGAGGGCCTTCTCTCCCGCCCTCTTCCGGTTGAGGGATTCTTTGGTCTGGGCCTCTGTTCTCCGGTTCCAACGCCTGTTTCTGTTAGAGGTTGTCCAAATTCCTGTTTGACGGCAATGCTCCGACTTGTCGGAGCCGCCTGTACGCGGGCTTGTCGCCTTATGCAAGGCTGTGTCCCACTGTGTCGTTTTGGGTAAAAATTGCCCAAAACGACACAGTGAAATAGAATTCCAAACAATTTCTCAGAGCCAAGACCAGCGCAACACCGAATGATGAATGAATTGAAAGCCAATCATCTGTTTGCGACTTTATTCCGACTGGCGACTAACGACTTGCCACTTATGACTTACTGCTGAGGCATGTAAGAAATCTGTACGCGAAAACGCTTGTCCACGGCGGCGAGGCGTTCGTAGGCCCGCTTTGATACTTTCACAATCACCTTGTCGTTGTCGCCGGTTTCGGGCAGCTTGCCGATTACCTTGACAAAAACGCTTTGGTCGTTCATCTCGTTGCGGATTTGCATGATAGTGCCCACCGGAGCCGTGCGATGCAGAGCCAAAAACAAATCGCCTCCTGCGCCGTCCGTAAGGGCTTCGGCCATGCCGTTTTCCACCGTTTTCACATAGCCGCTGTTGTTAATTACCATTGGAACAGCGGGCTTTTCGGCTTCGGCTTTGTTACCGATGCTGTCGCCGGTTTTTTCCATTGGCTTTTCAGTAACAGAAGCGATGGGTTCAACTGCGGCAACCGATTTTTCAGTCGAAGTTTTTTCTGTCTGAACGGTTTTTACCGGTTCGGGGACACGCGTTTCAACAACGCGCGGTTCGGGGCGGGTTTCGTTCTTGGCAAGCACTGTCGGCGTAGTCGCGGCAGCGGCCGGTTCAGTCAGCACTAACTCTTGTCCGATTCGGATTTCGTCAGAATCCAAGTTATTCCAGCGTTTCAAATCCGTTACAGACACGCGGTGTTTCCGGGCGATGGCGTACAGTCCCTCGCCGTTGGCAACGGTGTGCGTCTTGGCGTTGGTCGGTTTTTCCACAACAGGTTTTTCTGCAACTGTTTTTTCAGTCGTCGAACGCGCCGCGACTGTCGTTTCAGGCATTTTTTCTTTGCCGCCGCTCACTATCAATTCCTGTCCGATTTGGATTTCGTCAGAGGCAAGGCCGTTCCAACGCCGCAGGTCGGCCACGGACACGCGGTATTTGCGGGCAATGGCATACAGGCCTTCGCCGTTGCCTACCGTGTGTGTTTTGGCGTTGGCGGGTTTGTCAACTACAGACGCGGTCTGTTTTTCTGTAGCGGTGCCTGTGTAGGGCACTTTTACAGTCACGCCCTCTTTCAGGGCTTCGCTCATGCCGGGGTTTTCGGATTTGATTTGCTTGACAGACGTGCGGTACCGGCGGGCCAGCGAGAAAAGCGTTTCGCCGTATTCCACTTTGTGCAGCACCAGTACGTTTTTTCCGCGCCGTTCCACACCGACAGAGTCTTTCGGAACAATGGCAAATGCCGCCATTGGCAGCAAGCAGACGGCAATCAGGCTGAGGGTTTGCTTAAATTTCATAGACTGACAGGATTGTTTGCTCTTGAACGCATACCAAAAATGAATCGAATAGAAAAAAGGTGTCTATTCCGATACCCGTGCGTTGAGTTGCTAATTTTTCGTGCAAGAGCGGCACCTGGGAGTGGGTATCAAATACTAACAAGTGGTTTTCCAGTTGTTTTTCGACGTAAATATAGTAAGAAACAGCAAATACGTGTGTGAATTCAGCGTAATCGAAAGCAATTTCAGGCGAAATATTAAATCTCTGCTTCAGAAACGCGGCGATGACCGGAAAATACGGACTGCTTGACGGATAATGTACGGGAAAAACCAATCTGTTGCTGGCTGGCGGTGATGATACAGTGGCGGTCAGTTCGGGCGAGTTGCCGAGCACAGCCCCGGTGTCTGTATCCAATAGACAGGACTGTGTTTCAGCATTGTCCAGCGGCCGCGCCACCACGCGTCCGTCCGGTTGCCAGCCGACAAACCGCACGTCTGTACGTTGCCAGCAAATGCGGCCCGTGGCCGCATCCACAGCAGTGATGCCGCGCGGGTCGGGGTTCTGTCCGTCAGGGAAGGTTTGCAGGAAAAACATTCCGTCATACACGCCAATACCGCTGCTCCACCAAGTTTCGGGCAAGGCCACGCCGTCCCAACGGATTTGCTTGCCCGTCAAATCCCACGCGGCAAAAGACACTCTACGGCCCGTGTGCCGCACTTCAACCAACAGCAACCTATGCCGGGTGTCGGGGAAAACCCGCCACACTACGCCGTCGAAAGTATGTTGGTTGAAATTGGACACGGAACACAGGTCAGAGGTGGGAAGTCAGAATAGCGATGTTTCGGATTTCGTTTATCGTTCAACGTTTATCGTTTTGGGTAAAAATTGACAAATCCTGCCCCCGACCAGTCGGGACAAGAATCGGCGGGAATGCTCAAAACAGTGGATTGTCAGAACTGTAATTTTAAGTGCTTGTTCACAAATAGTTTTATCTATCCCGACAGGTCGGAATGCCTGATAACCGTTTGATAGTCAAGATATTAAATTGACTGGCTAAAAACTAACTACTAATGACCAAGTACTTATAAATGATCAGGACCTACGCAAGAAGTCGGTTTGCAACGCTGACAGGGTTCAAAATCCTGTCGGCGTTGCGTACGCGTTCTAAGCGAATTTTGCCCAAAACGCTACTTGCGATTTGCTACTTGATTTTCTGTATTTTGGCTGAAGTGTGTGCAAACGCAAAAAGCCGCGCAGTTGGCGCGGCTTTTTGGTTCGGGAGCCCCCTGCCGGACTCGAACCGGCGACCTACGCATTACGAATGCGTTGCTCTACCAACTGAGCTAAAGAGGCAGCAATCATGCAAACGGTCGCAAATATACACCGCCTCGGCCTCTTCGCCAAAACAATTGTTCCGGAAAAAGGTTGAATTTTGGCGCAACTTCATCCACTCTATTATTTATTTCACTATTTTGTGGCAAAATTCACTGTTTAGACAGTTGTCTTGACCACGCCTTTTTTGTGTCAAAAGTACCGTCATGGAAAAAGAAAACCCACAGCATCCGGGCGTGCTGCTGAAAAAGCAGTTGCAGTCCGCCAACATCAAGGCCAAGTTCGTGGCCGAGAAAATCCACGTTTCCAATTCGCAATTCGGCGACATCCTGAATGGCAAAAGACGCATCACGCCCAAGATTGCCCTTTTGCTTGAGAAAGAGTTCGGCTACCGCGCCAAAGACTGGGTGCGTCTTCAGGCCGACTATGAACTGGAGGTAGAACGCATCGAAATGCTTCAGGACACGGCCGAGAGAAAACTATCTTGACGGCCCCCTTTTGACAACATGTTTTGAACATTGGCGGCAGGTTGTCCGGCGGGCAACCTGCTTTTGTTTTTACCAAAAGGCCGTTTTGGGCAAAAATTGCCTAAAACGCCCGTCTGTTGTCTTGGCGTTCGGCGGATTCCGGTCAGACGCACAGCGTGCAGACCTGCCTGTTTGCAAGCGTTTTGGGCAAAAAACGCCCAAAACGCTTCAGTAAAACAAAATTTTAAACAACCTCTAACAGACTTACCAAGTGTATCCAAACCATTTTCTGCGTAAGTCCTGACTATTTGTGAACACGTACTTATCAACTTGCAACCTTTCAACTTGTAACCTGCAACTTGTAACCTGTAACCTTACTTTGGAAATGAAAGCCATCACATTTGAACAGCCGGGAAAACCCGAAGACGTACTCCGCGTAGCCGAACTGCCCAAGCCCGAACTTAAGCCCGGCGAAGTACGCATACGGGTGCAGTTGAGTCCCGTCCACCCCGCCGACCTGATGTTCATCCAAAACCTGTACGGCATCCGTCCGGTGCTGCCTTCCCCGGCAGGCTTTGAAGGCGTGGGCGTGATTGATGCCGTGGCTGACGGCGTACCGCTGAAACCGGGTATGCGGGTGAGCTTCACCAGCGTCGGGGCATGGGCCGAGTACGCCGTCACGCCCGCCCATGCCGTCATTCCCGTACCCGATGCCATGCCCGACGAACTGGCCGCGCAACTGTTCGTCAATCCGTTCACGGCTTACGCGATGGTGCGCGAGTCGGGCGTGAAGCCGGGCGAATGGCTGATGCTCACCGCCGCCAGCTCGGCGTTCGGCAAAATGGTGATTCAACTTTGCAAAATGGAGGGCATTCGCACCATTGCCACCGTGCGCCGCGACGACCTTACGGAAGAACTGAAAGCCTTGGGTGCCGAAGTGGTCATCAACACCGAAACCGAAAGCCTGACACGCCGCGTGATGGAACTGACCGACAACAAAGGCGTACCGTGCGTGCTGGAAGCCGTGGCCGGCAAAATGGCCGCCTCGGCGTTGAACTGCCTGCGCACGAACGGCAAAATGCTGGTGTACGGCGCACTCAGCTTGGAAAACATCCCCGTCAACGCCGGGATTTTGATTTTCAAGTCGCTGACCATGAAGGGGTTCTGGCTCACGCACTGGACGCGCCACACCGACCCGGCCATTGTACACGAGGCCGCCCAAAAGCTGATCGGCTTGCTCAGTTCCAAGCAAATCCAACTGCCGGTGGAAGCGCAGTACCCGTTGGACGAAATCCAGAAAGCCGTCACGCACGCCGCCGCTTCCGGCCGCCACGGCAAAGTGATGGTGAAGTGTTATTAGGTCAGAGTTCAGAAGTCAGAAGTCAGAACGTAGCACCTGCCCCGACACGCCTGCCACGCACTGGGCGTGGTCGGGACAGGCTTTTAGCCTGCACAAAATCCGTAACGGTTTGATTTCAAAAACTTTTTGGGCAATCCCGACTTGTCGGGATGCCTTTTGTCTTGAATCGCGGATAACGCGGATTTCGCGGATAAGTTTTTGAGAAACAGTCGCGTTTTTCCAACGGTTTTTTATCCGCGAAATCCGCGTCATCCGCGATTCAAGATTGCTTAGCCTTCGTTGGGTCGTAACGGAAGGCGGAGAAATAATGCAGCCACAACACGCGTGAATACCGAAAAAAGAAAGGCGTGGCAATGAGCAGAGCCGGAATAATGACGATGAAATACCACATCAGGTGCGGGTCGTTGCCCAGCACGAACACGGCCACGAACAGGGCTATCACCAGCCCTAC
>JALOMD010000199.1 GCA_025455595.1 Cytophagales bacterium
TATTTTCATTGCCACCGGATACAAATTTTGTTGCTGGTGCATGTTGCGAAGCATGAAATCCTGAATATCTTTTGTCAGTCCATTCTTGAACGAAGCATACACACGCTGATTGTTGATGTAACGCTGTACAAAACCGATGCTTTGTTTGTTGGCCCGCGCGTCAATGATGCGTGAGATGTAAAAATTACGTTGCGCGATTGAAAACTCCTTCTTGGAGAGGTCTATGTAATATTCTTGGGCGGCAATCGGCAGGCAACTGAAAACACTGACAAGCAACGCAAACAGCCGGAGTCTCATTTTGCAAGAATCGTTAAGTTAACTTGCAAAAATACCATCTCTTACCCGCTTGTAATAATCGCTTTTTGGCGGAAAACATACAGTCACAGCTAACCAGACAAATTCACTTCACTTCAACACAACGGTCTGCCCCGTCTTGGCCGAACGCACGGCAGCGTCCAGAATCTCCACCACGATTCTGTTCACTTTCAACGACGACAAATCGCTTGACGTGTCGGTTTGTCCGCGTACGGCGGCTTTGAGGTACGTAAACGCATCATTGACGGGTGCGGCCAGTGGTGTCACAGTGACCGTCTCTTCCTTGGCTTCGCGGGCACCCTTGCGGACGCGCATTTGCAGGCTGCGGTCAGCGAATATATAGCCGTTTTGCCCGTAAATTTCAATGTCTTTTCTGTCAAAAGGCCAGTTCCACGAGGCTTGCACAATGGCCTGTGCGTTCGGGTACGTGATGACAATAGTGGCTTCGTCGTCCACGTTCGGATACACATCGGGTTTCATCTGTTGCGTCACGGCGGTTACAGAGACGGGGCGTTCGCCTTTCTGTAGCCAGGTCATCAAATTGGCTCCGTAGCAGCCGAAATCAATCACGGCCCCGCCGCCGTTCATCACCGGGTCGGTGAGCCAGTCAAGGAACTCCTTCGTGCAGCCGATTTCCTTCGGCCCCCGGTGCCCGTCGTGAATCACCACTTTACGGATTTGTCCTATATCACCTTGGCCGTGTATCATTCCGTAAGCGGCTTGGTGACTGGCGTACCAAGTGGTTTCGTAGTTGGTCAACAATTGTATTTTGTGCGTTTTGGCCAGTTTTTCCATTTTTTCGGCGTGTTCCAAATTGACGGCCAGCGGCTTTTCCACCATGACATGGATGCCGCGCGGCGCACAGGTTTCCACCACTTTCAGGTGCTCGAAAATACTGTTGTACGCACACACAACTTCGGGTTTCGTCTTGTCAATCATTTCTTGCAAACTGGCAAACCACAGCGAGGCGGGCAGGTTGTATCGCTTCAGTAGTTTCATCGCCAGTTCTTTGTTCGGCTCCGCAAAACCGACTATTTGTACGTCTTTTTGCTTCATGCGTTCAAAGACGTAATTCACGTGGTCGTGCGTCATGCCTGCAATGCCGATGCGCAGCGGCTTGTCTTGTGCCTGAGAAACGACAGCCGTACAGAGAAAAAACAGACAAAACAGTGTTTTCATGAGATTTTCGGATTGAGTGGATTGCCAAGCAAAACAAGTGTGAGGCCAAGTTAGCAAATTGCCCGGCATTTCCTTGTTGTCGGTATTGGTTCGCTGCCGTTTTAGGCAATTTTTGCCCAAAACGGCAGCAGACAAGGGACGTTCACGGATTTTCTTTTCTGAAGTCTTCAATCTCCTGCAAGAATTGCAATGCCTTGGCGGGCGATGTCCATTCGGCACTGTCGAACAGCATTTTGAACCATTTCTTGCCAATGTTTTTCACAGAAATGTTTGTGTACAGCCAAACAGACAGAAAAATGAACAGAGCCAGAACCGGCATATAGACCAGCCAGAACAACAGGTTGCCTCCGCTAATCCATTCGGGACGGAAAAACCACGTCACATAGAACGGCAATTGCAGAGACAGAACGCGGGCCGCTTTCAGGGTTGACAGTTGCAGCAGCGTTGTCTTTTCCTGCATTTCCACTACATTGTCTGTACTGTTGATTTCCCAAATCAACGACATGTGCCTGATGTAAGCTACAATAGCCGCAATCGTAATGGCCGCAATCATGCCAGTGGAAACAATGAAAAACAGTTTTGAAACGGTAAATGAATCGTGGTAACCGGCAACGGCGGCCGCAAATGCCACAGAACCCAAAAACCACACCCACACAATGCCCGCCAGAACAGCAAATGCTTTCAAAAACAACAGTGGATTCAGTTTTCTCTTGGCCTTCTGCGTCTGAATCGCTTCGATGCATTGCAGGTTCAGGGCCAGTGATTTTTCCAGTTTCTGGTCATACGCCTGCCAGATGTTTTTCAGTTCTTGGGCTTCCATTTCTTGACAATTTTGAATGATTGAATTTTGAATGAGTGAATGGCGTTTTGGGCGATTTTTGCTTAAAACACTGTTTTTGTCTGTACAGAAATGCGTTCCCGCCGATGGCGGGATTTTCAATTTGAGCAATTTTTCACAAATTTCAAATTCGCCACCAAGCTAAAAGCTAAGGCCCAATTGCCGAAAAACGCTGTTTCAGTTTCTGCTTGATACGCCCGACTTTGGTACCTACGTTCGACTCTGAAATGCCGAGTATGTCGGCTATTTCGCGGTGGCTTTTTTCTTCCAAATACAGAATCATCAAGGCCCTGTCCAGTTCGGGCAGTTCGTTGATGAACTGCTGTAGCCGACCCACGTTTTCGCTGTGTTCTGCGTTTTCGTCTTCGTATTCTTTCAGTTCGAACAAGTGTTCGTCGGAGACGAGACGGCGGGCGTTTTTCTGTTTTCTATAGAAAGAAATAGCCACGTTTAATGCAATGCGATAGAGCCAAGTGGAATGTTTGTACTCTGGATTATAACCCTCGAATGATTTCCACAACTGAAAGACGATTTCCTGCGCCAAGTCTTCCCGGTCGTCGCGGTTGCGGCAGTACGAATTGCAGATTTTGTAAATGATTCCCTTGTGTTGCTGCACAATCTTGACAAACGACTGCTTGGTGGCGGTATCCATTGCGTTGTTGTAAACTTTCACACAATTATTCGCAGTCGGTTCGGAAAAATCACAAACAAATTTAGGTCAGAGGGCAGAACTCAGAGGGCAGGGATTACAAGTAGCTGTTCCACAGCGTTTTAGGCAATTTTTGCCCAAAACGGATGACTGGCGTCACGCCTCGGCGTGATGCCTTTTTGTTGGCCAGCGTCCGCTGGTCGCAAACCGGCAGGTTTGCAAAAACCAATGTCAATAATAGCAGAAAACAACAAAAAGCGTTTTAAGCAAAAATTGCCCAAAACGTTTCTGGTTTGCTCTTTTCGAGCATTGCGCCTCGGCGTGGCGTTGTCTTTTGCGAGCTTTGCTCGCGACCAGCGGACGCTGGTCTAATCCAAGGCACAAGCGGACGCTTGCGCCAGTCATCCGTTTTGGGCAATTTTTGCCCAAAACGCTATAACTTTCAACGAAGGGCAGGTTCGGGGAGAAGGGGTGCGGTTTCGGAGAAGGCCGAAAAGCGTTTGGGCATGGTGATGCGCACGGCCTTGTCCGGTGCGCCGTCGGTTGGGTTCACGATTTCCATGCGGGCGGTTTCGCCCATGAGCAGGCGCAGCTTGTCTTGGGTGCTGCGCAGGCCGTAGCCGGTGGCCAGTTGCGCCGGAAAAGGCACACCGTTGTCAGTGATGGTTATTTGCAGCATCGCGTTTTCGTCTGTCACGTCAATGCGCAGCACGCCGTTGCCGGTGATTTTGGAAATGCCGTGCTTGATGGCGTTTTCCACCAGCGGCTGAATCAGGAATTGCGGCACCAGGCAGTCCTTCAACCGTTCGTCTGCAAACGTGACTCGGTAGTCGAGCCGCTCGTCGAAGCGCACTTTCTCCACGTCCAAGTAGGTTTTCACCATTTCTATCTCGTCGGCCAGGCGCGTGAAATACTGGCTTTTGGCGTTTGTGCTGTAGCGGAAGAACCGCGACAGCAAAAGCACCATCTGCTCGGCCTTGTCGGGGTTCTCGTGGATGAGGCTGGCGACTGAATTGAGGGCGTTGTACAGGAAATGCGGATTGATTTTGGCTTGCAGGGCTTCGAGTTCGGCCTTGGTTTTCAATTCCTTTAGTTCCAGTAATTGGTACTCCTGTTCAGAGATTTTCTGATTGCGGACACGTTCGTATTGTGTCAAGTAGTACGTGATGCAACTGGCCGCCATGATGTTGCTGCCGAAGAGGAGCGTGAGGGGATGCAGTTGCAGCAATGAACGCCAGAAACTGTCAGGCGCGTAAAAAGCCGTGAAAAGAACCTGCTCGGCGGCAAACACGGCGAGGGGCAACAGCACATAAGCCAGCCACTTGGGTCGCAGGCGTTTGTCGAACAGACGGAAGACATGGATTACCGTAACGGCCAGCAGAGCCTCTATGCCGTTGCCAATGAGCAAGTCTGCAAAATCGCTGATGCCACCGTCAGGTGTGTCGGAGTATTTGTCTATGAAGCTTTTGAACGAAAAATACGTAACAGCCCCAAACGCCATATCCAATAGGAAGGCGAGCAGCACGGTAGCCAGGAATTCTCCGACTTTCTGTAGGATACGCATTTTACACAGTTTTTAGTGGCGAGTCGTAGGTGGGAAGTCGTAAGTCATGAGTGGCAAGTCGTAGGTGATACGTTTTCTCAGTTGTTGCTTGTTTCATAAGCAGATTGCCACAAAATTGCTTGAAACGCAAATCTCGCAATCGGCAGCCATGCATTTTCTGTGAACAATCACATGGCTTACCACTTACGACCTACCACTTACGACTCACCACTTACTACTTCCCACTTCATACTCAAAAATACCACATTTTAATGGCAATGCCCGTATCAGTGCCGTTGGTTTTGAATTTTGCGTCTTCAAACTTGGGCGGACCGAATTTGCCCTTGGCATCATTTGAGGCAGCCGTTCCCTCCTTCGGAATGCCCATCCAGTTGGTTTCCATCTTTTTGTCGTCGTTTTCGTCGTGCATCACCGACACCGCGTAAGTACCGGCTGGCACGCCTTCGAACACCAGCGTGGCTTTGCCGCCCGCAATCTTGGCCGAGGTCTGCTTGACAGCCTTCTTCGACTCAGTCGGGAAGCCGTCTGCCGACTTGTAGAGCGAGGCCAACACCGTTCCGTTGTTGCTGCGCAGATTAGTGATGGTGACGGTTAGTTTGCCGGTTTGTGCCAAAGCTGCCGCGACTGAGCCAAGCAGAAGGCTGAAAACAATAATAATGCGCTTTCTCATAAAGTTTTGAAATATTCGTTGCAATGCAGTTGATTTACTGATGATACCCACGGATTGAGAGCGTTGTACGGAAAAGCACTTTTCAGATTTTGCCCAAGACGCTGCGCAACCTCAGTGGTTCAGTTGGCTCGGTTCATGGTCATGGACAGAAAGGGGTACCATTTGCTGCCGTCTCTTGAAAACTCGCCGGTTTCTATCCATTGGCCTTTTTCGTTCAGAAAAGCCTTGTAGCGGGTCTTGCCGCCTTGCACGTCCGTCTGCCATTCAAACGATTTTTCGCCGGGCTTTATTTCCACTTCCGAATAAAAGCCGCCCGGTGACCGCCAGGCCGTCCAGCGGTATTTTTGCTTTTCGGCATCGTACGACACCACGGCCAAGGCATCGTGGACGACCGAGTCTTTTTCGGTTCCCAGTCCGGTGATCAGCAGCAGGTTGCCGCCTTGCAGGCTTTTGATGGTTTCCCGCATTTTGACGACGCTCTTTCGCGAGCCCATCGTCGTGACGGCCTCACCCGTCCACTCGCCGAGCAGCCAGTCCAATTTTTTGATTGCTTTCTTGTTGGCATCCTCTGGAGTCTGTGCAGACACCGAACAGACTGTTGCGAAAACGAGAACGGTGTGAATTAAGTTTTTTTTCATAAAAATTAGTAGTTGAAGAAATGTGAAAAAATACAACTTCGGTAAGAGAGCGGGGGCAAAGGTGTTTTGGGCGGTTTTTGCTCAAAACGCCTCGGCCAACTGGATATAAAAATTTGACGTGTTGCGTCCCACGCCGTAGTCAATGCGCAAGTTCAGGTTTTCCTTGGGCACCACTTTGAACCGCAAGCCCACCCCGGCGTTGGGCTTGATGTTGCGGGTGCTGAAATTCTCCAGCCGGTTGGCCACCTCCCTCGCCCGCCCCGACGAAGCCCACCACGCCGAACCAACTGTTCAAGGCCCGGCGGTATTCCACCTGTGCGGCCACAAAATGGTTGTCGCGGAAACGCCCGGCGTAGTAGCCGCGCATAATCATGGAGTTGCCCAGCAGCGACAAGTCGGTGAAAGGCACCTCGCCGTTGCTGAACTCGCCATAGACTTGCACGGCAATCACCTCGCGGTAAGGGTCTTGGCGGCGCAACGACCAGTACTTGCGGGCATCGAGCAGGTACTTTTGGTACACGAACTGGCTGCCCAGCCACGCAGTACGGGGTAGGAAGGCGGCGTTCAGGTAAGTGCCCCGGTGAGCGTTGAGCAGGCTGTTGCGGCTGTCGAGGCGCACGACAAAGTGCAAGCCCGAACTCACCGAGCCGTTCCAGCCCGTGGGCCGCTGCGTGGCAAGTGTGCCGTTGTCGCGGAGTTGCAAGTCAAAGAACCGCGAATAGCTGTAGCCCGCGCCGGCAAACCATTTTCCGGCAAAGCGGTACAAGCCCAACGAACCGAAGGAAATGTTCTTGAACGAAAACAGTTCCCGGCCGGTGCGTTCGGTAAGATTGCCAATGCCGTAATAATAGATGGGTACACTGGCAAAACCGGCTTCGCCCGAGAAGTTGAACCGTTCGTTTTTGGTGAAAACATTGTAGTCGGCAATGAAGCGAAACTGGTTGCTCAATGTGTAAAACGTGGTGGCTTGCACAAACGAGGTGCGGGTGGCAGTATCAACAGCAGCACTGCCGGGCTTGAACAGGTATTTGCCGTTGGCACCGAACAGAAAATTGGTTTCCGGCGAGTAGCCCATGAATGGTGCCCACGTGAAAGCGTTTCTGTAACGGGCGGTATCGGTTTGGGCCGCCACCGGAAGGAACGTGAGCAGCACGAACAGACAAAGGTACGTTTTCATAGCTTAGTTTCGGGTTTGGGTTTGTCATGACACTTTAAGTGCCTGGTCACAAATAGTTTCACCTGTTTTTTGCTTGAAACGCCTTGTAGGTTGTTGAAATCAAGCATATTATACTGTTTTGCCAAAGGCTGACTACTAATGGCCAAGCACTTGGCTTTCGTAAGGCTGCCGTGAACGGTTGGAAAACCGGGTTCCGGATTTTGAAAAAACGACATAGCAATGCCATGTGGTTTGTGTCAGTCGCCGTTTTGAGCAAAAAATGCCCAAAACGGCACTCTGAGGCCAATCAACCATCGGCTCTATTTGCACTTTGCCAAGTACTGTTCCAAATCTTCCTTGCCCCAATTGGGAGCCAAGGCCGACGCGGGTCGGAAAGCCTCAAATTGGGCTTGTGCCTTGCGCAGCAGCGGACAGGCGTTTTTGGCACCGCCGCCGAAAGGTTCTGGTGTGAAAAGCAGGCTTACGCCGCGCAACATGTCAATGCGCGGATTCTGTGCGTTCAGCTTTTCGGCTTTTGCAAGGTTTTCTTCAAAGATTTTGCCTTGTGTTTCCCAGCGGTTCTGTCCGTCAATTGCCAAATTGGCCTGTGCCACGTAGGCTTTCATCACAAAAATCTCGTCGTTTTCAGTCATTGTCGCGTCTATCAGGCTTTGGGCTTTTTCCACGTATTGGTCGCGTTTTCTGCTGTCTTTTTCCATGTACGACAGGTTGGCGTAACAGAAAGCCGCGTAATAACTGGGCAGCCATTCGTTGGAAGCAGTTTTGCCAATCATCTCGAATCTGTTGGCGACAGCCTGCATCTGTTCGGGGCTGGCGGCGGCTTTCATCTGTCCCAACGCCGACTGCATGGCTTGGGCGTATTTTTCGTCGCCATTGGCGAAAGCCTTGAGTACGCCAATGAACAAAAGAGCGAAAATTGCGATTGTCTTTTTCATGCGTTTCGATAGTTAAAGTTGAATAGTTGATTAGTGATTCTTTTCTGACCGAAAGCATCATCAGCCATCTGTGTATTTCATCATGAACATCGCCGTAATAATGATGAGGTCTTGGACGAAATGAATGCCCCACGCAAACCCCAGACCTTGTGTTTCATAGGTGGCTTTTGATAAAATGTACCCCAGCACGCCTGCCATGATTACGCCGATGATGCCGTTGGGAAAACCCGCATAATGAGGAAGGCCGAACAGCACAGCCGAGATGATAAATACTATTGTTTTTGGAGCATGACCCGTCAAATTGCCGTTGATGGCAAAGCGGTATAGTATCTCTTCCGAAAAAGAGTTGGCAAGGGAAATCAGAATCACAAGCGGCACAAACTGCCAGTTGAAGTTGTTCAGACTTCCCGTGTATTTTACAGCCAAAAACATGAAAACGCCGGTAGCCAGACTGATGAAAAGCAATAGCTGAAGCCCGTTGGCTCTCCAAGTGGATTTGCCGTTGATGCCTAACCATTGCTCCTTTGCGGCAATAGTTTCCATGTTCCCAAACCGTAGCAATACTCTGCTTTCCGGCGTGTAAGCCAAAGTCAGCAACAGGGCAGTTCCGGCAACAGCGACGGCGAACAATTGGTATTTCAAAAGATTGTTCACGAATGCATTCTCGTGAAGAGAAAGCGGAATCGCGGGCAAGAACCTGGCAGCCGACAGAAGCAGTGCGGTTGCCGCTAACAAAGCCATAATGGTATAAGTCACCTTCATCTGAATATGAGTATGTGTTCGCAAATAGTTTTATCTATTTTTTGCCTGAAACACTTAGCAAGTAACTGAAAAACAACGGCTTACATTGTCGAACTACAGACTAATCACTAATGGCCAAGTACTTAGAATTATGCTTTTCAAGCAGTTGAGCAAAAGTGTTGGTGCGTTTGCAATCCGGATTGAATTATGGAGAAGCGTTTTGGGCATTCCCGCCCCCGACAAGCCTGCCAAGCCAGCGGCATGGTCGGGACAGGCGGTTGCGGGATTTATCAATTTTTGCCCAAAACGCCTTTTCTATTTCTCTGTTCGGCTACCGAAACTCTATTTCTTTTTCTTGTCTATGGATACATTGATGCCCACAAACACCGTCCGGTAGGCGGGCGGGTTGGTGGTGATGCGCTGCGTGCCGTCTGCCGAATAGCGATAGCCGAATATGTTTTGCGTTCCCAATGCATTGTTCACTTCGGCGAAAATCACCGTGAAATTGCCCCGGATGCTGGTCAGGTAATTGACACTGAGGGCCAGGTTGTGAAACGCGGGTGTGCGGTCGGCCAGAAAAGTGTCGTTGTTCGGGTTGTAGTAAGGTCGGCCGCTGGCGAACGTGTATGTGGTGTTGATTTGCGTATTGATTTTCTCAAAGTACTTCTTGAACAGCACGTTCAGCGTGTGCGTGGCGGCAAACGTGGGCATGGCCTCCGTCAAGTAGTTGGCAAACAGCCGCTTGGTGTCCAGAAAAGAGTACGAAACCCAGTATTCGGCATCCTTGAAGGTTTTTTTATCGCGCCAGAACAAGTCCACGCCCTGCGCATGGCCGTAGCCCGAATTGTCGGTGCGACCGTACGGAAAACGGAACGGGTTGGCATCAAACGGCTCGGTCAGGTGTTCGCGTACCAACTGCGTGTAGTTTTTGCGATAGCCTTCCACGCGCAGCGTCCGTTCGTTCTTGATGATTTGGTAGTTCAGGATGAAATGCTCGGCCCGCTCGAAATCCAAGTTGGTGTTCGTGAACAGGTACAGGTTGCCCGGATTTTGGTAAAACCACCCGTAGGCCAGCGACACTTGGCTGTAGCCGCCGGTCTTGTAGGCCAGCGAAGCACGCGGGGCCGTGTTCCAACGGTTGATTACACGGGAATACTCGTTGCGAACTCCGACGCGGGCCACCAGTTTTCGGGTCAGGTACGCATCGGTTTCGACGAAATTGGCCCAATAGACATCGCGGAACGCGTTGCGAAACGAGCCGAAATTGTTGCGGAACTCGTAGGTGTGCAGTTCGGAACCGGTGTGGACGGTCACGTCGTTGGTCACGCTGTAGCTCCAGACGGCGCGGCCCTGCGTACGGCTGTCGCCCCGGCTGGCCGGAATGCCGCTCAGTCGAAGGTCGTCTTCGTTGAAACTCTGCGAAAAGCCGAGGTACAGCTTGCTTTTGCCGAACGCCTCGGTGTACGAAACGTTGCTGTAGAAATTCCGGTTTTTCAGCCCGAAAGCCGTGCGGCCCGTTTCGCTGGTGGCATCGGGATATTCCAGCCCCAGCCGGTTCTGCGAGTAATTGGCATAGACTTTCAGTAGGGCGCCCTTGGCTGTCTGGTGCCGAAAATTGCTCACCAGCGAGTAGCCCTGCGGAGCCGTTTGCCAGTCCACGTTCTGGCGGTTGAGGTTGAACAACACCGGCCCAACGTTGAAATAGTTACCGTTCACATCCAGCGACGTTTTTTTCCAGCGGTGCGTGTAGCCGCCGTAGGCACTGGCGATGTTCACGCCCACGTTGCCCTGCGATTTTTCGGGCAAGTCGTTGCTTTCCAGCAGCAACACCGACGACAACGCCTGCCCGTACTGCGCCGAGTAGCCGCCCGTGCTGAAAGCCGTACCTTTGAACTGGAACGGCGAAAACCGCCCGCGTTGCGCCACGTCAGGCACGCTGCTGAAAAACGGGTTCTGGACAATCAGCCCGTCAATGACGGCTTTGGTTTCGTTGGCCGCGCCGCCGCGTACAAACAGTCCCTCCTGCTCGCCCACCTGCCCGGCCCCCGGCAGCGTCTGCAACGCCCGGAACACGTCGGCTCCGGCCCCGGCGGTGGTCACGATGTCGAGCGGCTTCAGGATGGTCATGCGTTTGCGGTCGCTGGCCTCGAAAACGCCCGCCGTAATCACCACTTCGTTCAGCGTGTTGGCCTTGGATTCCTGCAAGACAAAAGGCCCCCCTGCCCCCGAAGGGGGAGTTTTTGCTGCCACCGGCACCTCCATCGTCTCGTAACCTACAAAGCTGATGACTAATGTAGCCGTATCGGCGGCATCGGTGGTGAGCTTGAAATTGCCTTCGGCATCGGTGGTGGTGCCGTCGTAGGTGCCTTTCACATAGACGCTGGCTCCGGGCAGGGGCTGTTTCTTGGCATCGGTGACTTTGCCCGTAACGACGATCTGCGCAACCGCTGGCACCAACACCAGACAAAGAGTAAGCAAGGCGAGCAATGTTTTCATAGTTGCGTAGCAGAGAAGTAACGCAACAAAGAAAGCCGCCGCCGCCCCGACGGCCTACGTTTTTCCGACAAAGACGGGATTTCCGGGAGTGAAATGGGGAAAAATGCGGCGTGAAAAAGTGGTTGTCCAAACTGTGATTGATTGGCGTTGTGGGCAATCCCGATTTGTCGGGACGGCGGATTGTCAGAACCCTGATTCGCAGGATTCAGAGATTAGCCTGATTTTGATTTTTCAAATCAAGGTAATCCTCGAATCCTGCGAATCAAGGTTCAGACAATCCGCCGTTTTAAGCAATTTTTGCCCAAAACGCTTTTGGCATTACAAACTGATGTTACGCACGGATTCGGTCAAAATTGCCTGAAACGCATTTTCA
>JALOMD010000200.1 GCA_025455595.1 Cytophagales bacterium
CTGTTTGCCCAAAAACCTATCCGTGCAATCTGTGCCATCCGTGCGAATCCGCGATTCAGGACAAAAAAGCGTTTTGAGCAAAAAATCCCTAAAACGACAATTGTCTGAACCTTGATTCGTAGGATTCAAGGATTGTCTTGATTGCAGAACTGTAAATCATGTTAATCCTCAAATCCTACGAATCAAGAATCTGACAAGAATACTGAATCTACAGTAGAAACACAGAAAGCGTGCGTGCGTCAAACCTTGGTTTGACGCACGCACGCTTTTTACTTACGACTTATCACTTGCGACTAACGACTTACCTGAAAATCGCGTGCATCTGGGGCAAGGCCTTCACCTCGTTCAAAATGCCTTCCGTAAGCGGCTTGGTCACGAACTTGATGACGTGTTCGTTGTCCACGATTTTCTCAATGTCGCGGCGGTTGTCCGAGCTGGACAGAATCACAATCTTGCACTTGTTCTTCACCGTGTCAGGAAACATCTCGAACTCGAACAGGAACACAAACCCGTCCACGATGGGCATGTTGATGTCCAAGAAAATGACTTCCGGCAGGTTGTCGGGGTTGTGCTGTTCGCGTTCCAAGTACTCCAGGGCACTTTTGCCGGAGTTTTTCACCTCCACCCGCTTGGCGAATTTCGTGATCTCAATAATCCGCTTGCTGATGAAGTTGTCGGTGTCGTTGTCATCCACCAGCAACACCAGATCAATCATATTTTCCATAGACCGTTCGAAGAATCTTTAGTTTTCAATTCTGCATCAAAAATAGCTACCTGCTCGGCCCCGCAATAGTTCCAAGTGCCTGATTACTAAGCCACGTAATAAAAAACGGAAGTTTATCACAAGCCCCAGCCCGTGCCTGCGTTCACAAGCAGCCCAACGGCGTTTTGAGCGGCCCGTTTGGGGCGTTTTTCAAGCTTTTTTGGCATTCGGCAGGCAGGCAGGCTTGTCGGCCGGGTGTAAGTATTGACCGAAAAGCCGCAGGGCTTCTAATTGGCTGCACGATTGGGCAGCACGATTGTGAACGTAGTGCCGAGTTCCATGCCGCTTTCGACACTGATCGTACCGCCCAGTTTCTCAACCACTTGCTTGGTGATGTACAGGCCCAAGCCCGAACCGTACGAACTGGCCGAGGCCCGGAAAAACATCTCGAACAGGCGCGGCAGGTGCTTTTGGGCAATGCCGATGCCGTTGTCGCTGACAACAATGCACGCCTGCCGCGCGTCGGTTCGGATGTCAACCGATACGTAAGGGCTCGGCTCGTTGAGGCGTTGGTATTTGACGGCGTTGGAAAGCAAATTTTGCAAGATAATGGCGATTCGGGCCGAATCGGAGTGGAACGACTCGCCAATGTGCAACCGGCGGCGCAACTCCACGCGCAAGGCGTTTTCCATGAAGCGCAGGTTTTCGGCGCATTCGTCGATAATGACCGTAAAATCGACCTCGCTGTTTTGCAAAGCCGTGCGGCTGTTTCGCGAAAAATTGGTCAAATCGTTGATGAACGTGTCCAGCCGGTTGATGCTTTTTTCGGCCAAGGCGAGATAATGCACACGGGTGTCGGCATCTTGTTCGTTCTGCACCAAATTGAGCAGCCCCAGCACCGACCGCAGCGGTGCCCGCAAGTCGTGCGAGGCGCGATAGACGAAGCTGTCCAGCTCGAAGTTGGCCTTGACCAACTGGTTTTCGGCCAGTTTCTTCTCGGTGATGTTGCGGGCAAACACACTGGCCCCCACTGCTTCGCCGCGTTCGTTGAAAATAGCACTGAACGAAATGTCGAAGTAAAAGTCTTGGTTTGCTTGGTTGAAGTGAAACTCGCGGCGGAACCGCTCCCCGGCAAACGCTTTCTCGTAAAGAGCTTGCCACAAAGCAGCCTCGTCGGGCGGTATCTTGTCGAGAATCACATCGCCGATTTGCAGGTCTTTGCCGTACAACAAGGCAAACGCCTGCTGGGTGGTGGCGTTCAGTATAATCACTTCAAAACGCTGGTTTACCGACCAAATGGCATCGTCGGTGTTCTCGACAAGGGCCTTGAGGTTGGCCTTTTCCTTGGCCAGCGACTCTTGGATGCGCTTTTGCTCGGTAATCACCGTGATAGTGACCAGCATTTGGTCAACCGAGCCGTTGGCGTAATGGCTCAAGACCGTGGTGCGCATCGAAAACCACTCGATTTGCCCAACGGAGTTGTAAACCCGTAGCTCGGTGCGGTGCGAAACCGATTGGTCGTCAGTGGCCTTTTGCCTCATCCGCTGAAGCAAAGAAACGTCGTCCGGCACCACAATGCGGTCGCGGCCTTCGGGCGTGGTGAACATCTCGACCGGATGACCGAGTATCTCCTTGCGGTTGACATAGACTATTTTCCACTCCGGCAGCCGTATCACGTAAATAATGTCGGGCGAGTTTTCGGCCAAGGTTCTGAAACGCCGTTCGCTGCGTTCCAAGTGTTCCAGGCTCCGCTGCCTTTCTTCTTCGGCGGCGCGGCGTGTTTCCAGCGTGTCGTAGAAGAGCCGTGCAAGTTGGCGTTTGCTTTCGTCGCGGTCCACTACGCCGCCTACCACGGCACTGCCCACGTCGGCGCAGATTTTTTCCAACGCGCCGGGGCCGTCGGCCAGCGGCCCGTAGAAGTCGAGCGTGGCCGCCACCGCGCCGTCAGCCGACCACACGGGCACGGCCCAATGCCAAAGCAACCCGGCCTCGCGGATGAGCCGGTCGGTGATGCTGTCGGTGTCGGCAACGTGCAGGCTCCTTTGCCCGGTGCCAAACGCCTCTACGCTGGCCATCAGCGGTGTTTGCATCGCAACCAACGACAAATGGTACCGGAGCGGTGCGGGCAGGCCGTTGGCGGCGGCCAAGTGCAGGTGCTGGCGGGCCTCGTCGGGCTGCATCACCGCGCAGAAGGTGGCGGGCGGCAATATTTGCTCGAATCCGGCACACAACTCGCCGAACACCGCTTGGCTGGCCGTGTCGCGGGCCGTTTTCTGGAAGAGCAGCTTTTGCAATTCCAACGGTTTGCGGGCGGTTATCTCGTCGGTTACGTCGCGCACCAACGCCAAGCGGGCGGGCTGGCCGCCGAAGGTGTAGTCAGAGGCCGAGATGGTCACCAGCACTAGGCTGCCGTCCTTGTGCCGGTGCCGCCACACTTTGTTGGTGTTGCCCGCCTTGCCCTGCCTGATTTGTTTCAGGTTTTCCAGCAGTTCGGGCACGTCTTCTTCGGGCCGGATGTCGCGCAGGTTCATGTGTAGAAACTCGGCCTCGGTGTAGCCGTACAATTGCACGGCCGCCTCATTGACGGCAAGGAAACGCAACGATTCCACGTCGTACACCCACATGGGCATGGGATTCTGCCGGAAAAGCACCTGAAAGTCTTGGGATGTCATAGCTTGCTCACAACGGGCTGGGGCGGCTCCGGTTCATTGACGGCGTAAATCTAACGTTTTGCGTTCAAGTACAAAGTAGTTAGTGGTCAGTCGTCAGTGGTCAGTGAAAATTTGACTGTAACTAACTGAAAATCAAAAGTTTACAATATTTTTTATGTAACAAAAAATCACAAACTAAATTCCGTCAACCGGTTATGGCTTTAGCTTCAATGGCTTCGGTTCACCGTTTTGAGCAAAAATCGCCCAAAACGGTGAACGTTAAACAGAACGTTGAAACGCTTTTTTGCTTAGATTTGCGTTCACGCTTATCCAGAAAGACGGAGGGAATGGACCCGATGATGTCTTGGCAACCGGTGCTTGCGGCTTCGGTTCTCGGTTTGGCGTTTTGAGCGGTTTTTTGCCAAAACGCCTTCTGCAAACCGAAAACGACGACCGTAAAAACAAGGTGCCACTTTCCACCCCGGCGCAAAAACCGCTTGCCGGGGACAGATAAGGAAAAAGCCTCATTTGTGTGCCCCCAAATGGTTTTCCTCTTTCTGTGAGCGTTGTCTGGCAAAGCCCGACCAATCGTCGCCGTTTTAGCCGTTTCTTGCCCAAAACGCCAAACCGAAAACGATAAACTTTAAACCATACATGACCAACATCCGCGACCTGCTCAAACACCGCATCCTCGTACTTGACGGGGCGATGGGAACGATGATCCAACGGTACAACCTCACTGAAGAAGACTACCGGGGCGAACGGTTCAAAGACTTTCCGCACGACTTGAAGGGCAACAACGATTTGCTTTCCCTCACCCGCCCGGACATCATCCGCGAAATCCACCGCCAGTATTTCGAGGCCGGTGCCGACATTGTGGAAACCAACACATTCTCAGGCACTTCCATCGCCATGGCCGACTACCACATGGAAGATTTGGTGTATGAACTCAACTACGAGTCGGCGCGGATTGCAAAGGAAGTGGCCGAGGAATTCACCCGGCAAAATCCCGACAAACCGCGTTTCGTGGCCGGTTCGATGGGGCCGACCAACCGCACTGCGTCGTTGTCGCCGGACGTGAACAACCCCGGCTACCGCGCCGTCACGTTCGACGAACTGGTGGATGCCTACTCCGAACAGATACGCGGCTTGGTGGACGGCGGCGCGGACATTTTGCTCGTCGAAACCATTTTTGACACGCTCAACGCCAAAGCCGCGTTATTCGCGATTGCAGGCCTCACCCCCGGCCCCTCTCCCAAGGAGAGGGGAGAAAAAAAACTCCTCCCCCTTGGGGGGAGGCCGGGAGGGGGCTTCCTGCCCATCATGGTTTCCGGCACCATCACCGATGCGTCGGGGCGGACGCTTTCGGGACAGACGACGGAGGCGTTTTTGACTTCGGTGTCGCATTTGCCGTTGTTGTCGGTGGGGCTGAACTGCGCCCTCGGGGCGGATTTGATGCGACCGTACGTACAGATTTTGGCGAAAGAATCGCCGTTTTTCACCTCGGCGCACCCGAACGCCGGTTTGCCCAACGAGATGGGCGAATACGACGAAACCGCCGAGCAGATGGGGGCCGTCATTGAGGATTTCCTGCAAAACAACTTTGTGAACATCATCGGCGGCTGCTGCGGCACCACGCCCGACCACATCCGCAAAATCGCCGAGATTGCCGCCAAACACCCGCCCCGTCCGTTGCCGGAGTTTCCGAAAACCATGAAACTGTCGGGGTTGGAGCCGCTCAAAGTCACTAAAGAAACCAACTTCGTCAACATCGGCGAACGCACCAACGTGACCGGCTCGCGGGCTTTTGCCAAGTTGATCAAGGCTGGTGATTACGACGCGGCTTTGGTGGTGGCCCGCCAGCAAGTGGAAAACGGGGCGCAAATCATAGACGTGAACATGGACGAAGGGATGTTGGATTCGGTGGAGGCCATGACCACGTTCTTAAATCTAATCGCCTCGGAGCCAGACATTTCTCGCGTACCGATTATGATTGACTCCTCGAAGTGGGAAGTGATTGAGGCCGGCTTGAAATGCGTGCAAGGCAAGTGCATCGTCAATTCGATTTCGCTGAAAGAAGGCGAGGAGAAGTTCAAGGAATACGCCCAAAAAGTGCTTCGTTACGGCGCAGCCACGGTGGTAATGGCGTTTGACGAACAAGGACAAGCCGACAACTACGAACGGCGCATCGAGATTTGCGAACGGGCGTACAAGATTCTCGTCAACGAAATCGGCTTTCCGCCCGAAGACATCATTTTCGATCCGAACATCCTCACCGTTGCCACGGGCATCGAGGAACACAACAATTACGCCGTTGACTTTATCAACGCCACGCGATGGATTAAGGAAAACCTGCCGCACGCCAAAGTTTCGGGCGGGGTGAGCAACATTTCGTTCAGTTTCCGGGGCAACGAACCCGTGCGCGAAGCGTTTCACTCGGCGTTCTTGTACCACGCCATCAAAGCCGGGCTGGACATGGGCATCGTCAACGCCGGGCAGTTGGCCGTGTACGACGACATCCCGAAAGACTTGCTCGAACACGTGGAAGATGTACTGCTGAACCGCCGCCCCGATGCCACCGAACGCATGGTCGCCTTTGCAGAAACGGTGAAAAACAAAGGCAAAGAAGTGGTGGTGGACGACGCTTGGCGCAAGGAAGACGTACAATCTCGCCTGACGCACAGCTTGGTGAAAGGCATTGCCGACAAGAAGCCCGGCACCAGTACGAACGTCCGCTGCAAGTGATCGAAGGCCCACTGATGGACGGCATGAATGTGGTGGGCGACCTGTTCGGCGAAGGCAAAATGTTTTTGCCGCAAGTGGTGAAGTCGGCGCGGGTGATGAAGAAAGCCGTGGCGTATTTGTTACCTTTCATTGAGGCACAGAAAACCGCAGGTTCAGCCTCGTCCGCTGGAAAAGTTTTGCTCGCCACAGTGAAGGGCGACGTACACGACATTGGCAAAAACATCGTGGGCGTGGTTTTAGGCTGTAACAACTACGAAATCATTGACTTGGGCGTGATGGTGCCGACGGAAAAAATCCTCGAAACTGCCAAACGCGAAAACGTGGACATCATCGGCTTGAGCGGATTGATTACGCCGAGCCTCGACGAAATGGTGGGCGTGGCGAAGGAAATGGAGCGGCAGGGCTTCACGATTCCACTGCTCATCGGTGGGGCCACCACCTCGCGTATTCACACGGCAGTAAAAATTGACCCGCACTATTCCGGCCCGGTGATTCACGTGTTGGACGCGTCTCGTTCGGTTCCGGTGGCCGGAAAACTGACGCAGAATGAGAAAACACGCGAAGAGATTTTCCGCGACATCAAAGCCGAATACGCCAAGCTGCGCGAGGAACACGCCAACCGCCAACGCGACAAAAACTACGTGGGCATCGAACAGGCACGTGACAACAAGGTGAAAATTGACTGGGCGGAATTTGAGCCGTACAAACCTAAGTTTCTGGGCAACAAGTACTTCCAAGATTACGACTTGGCCGAAATCGCCGAGTACATTGACTGGACACCGTTTTTCCAGACGTGGCAGTTGCAAGGCAAATTCCCGAAGATTTTCGACGACCCGGTTGTTGGAGACGAAGCCCGCAAGTTGTACGACGACGCGCAGGCGATGCTCCACAAAATAGTATCCCAGAAACTGCTGAAAGCCAAGGCCGCCGTCGGATTTTACCCCGCCAACGCCACCGGCGACGATGTGGTGCTGTACGATTTTGAAGAAATCGAAATCCCGATTTCAGGCAACCAAAGCGTGAGTTTCAAACGAAACGAGTACAAAGTCTTGGGTCTTGAGTCGGGAGTCTTGAGTAAAAACGGCTCCGAACCCAAGACCCAAGACTCACGACTCACGACGCTGCATTTCATGCGTCAGCAAGGCCAGAAAGCCGCCAACGTGCCGAACATCGCCCTGTCCGATTTTGTCGCACCCATCGAAACCGGCAAAACCGACTACATTGGTGCGTTTGCGGTGACGGCAGGCATTGACATCGAAAAACTCCTCGAAGCCTACGACCGGGAACACGACGATTACAATTCCATCATGGTCAAGGCCATTGCCGACCGGCTCGCCGAGGCGTTTGCGGAACTGATGCACAAACGCGTGCGCACCGAATTCTGGGGCTATGCGCCGCTGGAACAGCTTGATAATGAGGCTTTAATCAAGGAGGCGTACCAAGGCATCCGTCCGGCTCCCGGCTATCCGGCCTGCCCCGACCACACCGAAAAACGCACGCTTTTCGATTTGCTCGATGCGGAAAACCAAGTGGGCATTACACTCACCGAAAGTTTCGCCATGTATCCGGCCAGTTCGGTGAGCGGCTGGTATTTCTCGCATCCCGAATCGAAGTATTTCCCGGTGGGGAAAATTGCCCGTGACCAAGTGGAAGATTACGCCGCCCGCAAAGGCATGACAATCGAGGAAGCCGAAAAATGGCTGGCTCCGACGCTGAATTATGATGCGTAGGTTAATTCAGAATTATGAATTCAGAATTCAGAAATGCGACATGCGGAGACAGGGCACGCCCTGTCTCTGTTGTTACAACCGTTTTAAGCAAAAATCGGAAAATTCCGCAACGGCCTGTCCCGACCTGTCGGGAGCAGGAACGCCCAAGACGAATGCTTGCACAGTGTCCGACCTACACGATTATCTATATCCATACGACGGAACGGAAAGAGTTTTTTCTTCCCTTCGGCCTTCGGGTATGGACAGAAGAGTGATAGAAGCCGTTCTTCGCCGCCAACTTCAACCAAACTGGATACTAAGTGAATACGATATTTCCATTTACAGCGGCGGCATAGGTGTGATAGAGGAAATGGTTGTGCAGGTTCAAATGCCACAGAAAGATTTTGAGGATTACGTAACCGAGCGGCGATTTCAGGACATTGCGCAACTCTATACAGATAACAAAGCCGGGGAATTGATTTGGCTGTTCGGCGAGGAAGAATCAGCTGATTTTGCGGGGTTTCTGAAAGCCGCCCGAAGTTTCTTGAAAGAGAAAAAACTGTTACAATCGTTTTCCTTCAATCCTGACACGGCTATTTTCTGTGAGGCGGATTCGGATGTCAATGCCTACGATTTTCTGTTTTATTCAGACGGTTCTATGTTTTTCGTTGCTTTTTCGCAAGGTTAGTGAAATTTGTCAAAAATTGCCCAAAACGCAACAGACCGACAGCAATAGAATAGTTAAATCAGTCACTTTTGGGTAGCAACAGCGTTTTAAGCAATTTTTGCTCAAAACGCCTGTAGGGAAACCCATCAGAAACAAGAAAGCGGGACTGGCAACAGTCCCGCTTTCTTG
>JALOMD010000201.1 GCA_025455595.1 Cytophagales bacterium
ACTGCCGGATTTTGTTCACGTGGTCGTTCAGCGTCCGTTGCCGCGAGGCCAGCAGTTTTTCGCGGTTCAGCAAATCGGCTTTGGCTTTCTCGACGGCTGCGTCTTTTTGCGCCACTTCGGCTTGCAGGCGGATGCGTTTTTCGTTCTCGGCCTCCAGTTGGTGCTTCAGCTTGTCCAGCGTGCCTTGGAAACGTCCCACGGTTTGGTGCGCCAACGCCACGCTGTACGACTTGTACTTGTTTTTCAACTGAAAGTACTCCTCGGCCTGCCGCGCCTGCCGCTCCAGCGACTTCATGTTTTTGGTAATCTCGTGCAGCAGGTCTTCCACCCGTTCCAAGTCGCTGTCGGTGTCTTCGAGTTTACGCAGGGTTTCCTTCTTGCGAATCTTGAACTTGGAAATGCCCGCCGCCTCCTCGAACAGCCCGCGCCGCGAGTCGTTTTTGTCGTTGAGCAGGTCGTCCACCATTTTCAGTTCAATGATGGCGTAGCTGTCCGGCCCGATGCCCGTGTCCATGAACAGGTTGTTGATGTCCTTGAGGCGGCACGGTACGCCGTTGAGCAGGTATTCGCTGTCGCCGGTGCGGTAATAGCGGCGGGCAATGGTCACTTGCGAGTATTCGGTGGGCAGAATGTTGCGGGTGTTGTTGAACGTGAGCGACACCTCGGCCATTTGCAGCGGCTTGCGGCGGCGGGTGCCGTTGAAAATCACGTTCTCCATTTTGTCCGAACGGAGGTTTTTGGTCTTTTGCTCGCCCAGCACCCAGCGGATGGCATCCACCACGTTCGACTTGCCGCAGCCGTTCGGCCCTACGATGCCTGTGATACCGTTGTCGAATTGGATGACGATCTTGTCGGCGAAACTTTTGAATCCTTTGATTTCCAGTTGGTGGAGTTGCATTAACTTCGTTTGGCGTTTACTGTTTTCAGTTTGTGGTTTTATGTTTTCGGTTCGCCGAGTCTGTGAGACAATCTCTCTTTATGCGCATTTTCTCTAAGAAGTCGCTTGGCAAGTAGCATACGGTTCCGTAATCCGGCGTTTTAGGCAAAATTTGCTCAAAACGCCATATGTATGCAGGTCTTCTCGCAGGGCGGGATGACCGGAATCCACCGGCAGTCAAGACAACAGGCTGGGATTCCAACATGACACCGGTGTCTCCTTGGTTAACAAGGCCAAAGGTAATCGAAAAATGGGGAATTGGACAGAGAAAAAGGTGTGTGGAGCGGCTCAAAGCACTGTTGTTCGCAAAAGGCGTTTTAAGCAAAATTTGCCTAAAACGCCGCGAATGACTTGAAATCAAACAGTGATTTTTCAGTGAGTTGTCAATGTGGCCTGTGTTCCCCTAACAGCCGGTGCAGCCGTATTCTGTAAGTCAGGTATATGTGGTAAAGCTTGCCGACAACGCTGGCAATGCGGTTGTTATCCCACGCCGTCACCAAACGATAGTTTAGTGCAGGATTGAACACACATGCGGCGTAAGAGAGATTGGACTCGCACAGCATGACCTGCTGGCAGCGCGAAAGACAGTAGCAGTCGAGCAAGGCTTCCAGACCCAATTGGTAAGGAATCGAACCATTACCTGTCGGCCTATGGAGGCGAGCACCGTCAGCACTGCGGATTGTCGTATTGAACAGCGTTTTTTCAATTCCGAAAGCGTCAACAGCCTTCTGTAGCAGCCTTGCGTCGTCAGTGGCGATGAAAAGCCGGTCATATGCGGGCAATTCTTTGCGTATCAGTTTTTCCCACGTTTCCCAATGGACAGGCTTCACTTCCGAACTGTGATCGGTGCCTCGCAAATGAACACCTAAAACACGGTTGCCGCCGAACAACCGTACGGTTTCCTCATCCAAATAACGGGCAATCGCGGGGTGAAACGGCAGCCCGTCGTGCAGCGTTTGGTGCAGACGCTTGAAGTAATTCCGATGCCAAACCCGATAAGGATAGGTTTGCTGCGCATTACAAAACACACTCGGAACCCTGTCAACGTCCGCACCGGACAAGGGCTGACGGAAAAAATACTCCAAGAAATTGGAGTTACCGCCGAACATGCTCGGTTGGCTGTATGCATACTGCCTGCTGCGCATGTCTATGTAAAAAGCCTGTTTGCGGCCGCGTGCATAGGCGATGCCGTACAGCACAGCCAACAGCACAGAGAAAAAGCCTCTTTCGCAAACCGGCCTGTCTCGGCAGGGACAATCCAAACGGGTGTGGTGCTGACAAACGTGGATGTGATAGACAGCGTCAGCCATGAGGTCAAGATTAAAGAAGCGGAATTGCAGATTGCGGAAAGTGCTTCGCGCCAAGGCTTGCAAAGAGGAAGGAACGTCGTTTTAGGCGATTTTTGCTCAAAACGCCGCGCATGGCACCTGCGTTCAATCCTTCAGCACGTACAAGTCGGGCAGATTGCGGGCAAAACCGTCGTAGTCGAGGCCGTAGCCCACCACGAAACGGTTGGGGATGTCGAAGCCCACGTATTTCAGGGCGAGGTCGGTCTGCATGGCTTCGCGTTTGCACAGCAGGGTGGCCACCTCCAGCGAGGCAGGCATTTGTTCACGCAGTTGCGCCAATAACCGGCTCATGGTCAGGGCTGTATCCACAATATCCTCAACCACCACCACATGGCGACCTTCGATGTTTTCCTGCAACCCGATGACCTCCGTAAGCGTGCCCGTGCTGGCCGTGGACTGGTACGAATGCACCCGCACAAACGACACATGGCACGGCACCGACACGTGCCTGATCAAATCGGCGGCGAAGATGAACGAGCCGTTCAGCACGGCCACAAACAGCGGCTCTTTGTTGGCGTAGTCGCGGCTGAGTTGCGCCGCCAGTTGACTGGTGCGGGCCAAAATCTCCGTTTCCGGCAAAAAAACCTCAAACTGCTTGTCTTTGACCTGAACCATGTGCGTGCGGATTGGCTGCGAAAGGCTGCAAAAATAAGCCGGAATCAAAGGAATGCAAACCGACAGGCGAAGGACTGAAAAACAAAAGGCGGACGAGAAAACCTCGTCCGCCCAGTCATGGACAATGATAAACGTAAACCGGCGTTTTGGGCGTTCCCGCTTATTGCGGGATTTGCTAATTTTTGCCTAAAACGCCGGACGTATTCCCAATTTTTCAGAAAAACACTTTCTTGCCAAAAGTAAGCTGCGCGTTCAGGTTCGACAGCAAAGCCACTGCCGAAACGATGATGCCGTACAGGCCGACTTCTTCGAAGGCGTGGTGCAGGAACCAAGCCACCAAAACTACCGGAATGGTCAAACAAACAACCCTGAACGTGTGGCGCAGTGGACGCAAATACCAAGCCTCGGACGGCACCGCTTTGGCAAACACCCACTGGTAATAACGGGTGCGCAACCAGTGGTAAGCGTGCCCGGCTTCGAGCAGCAGCAGGCCGCCAATCGAACCCATGCCCGCCGCCAAAAACACCTCCGACGACAAGTTTTCCTGACCTTCGATCACCCAGTACGCGGGCAGCAAGGTCACTACCAGCACGTATGCCACCACCAGCATGGCAAACACGCCCAAGATGCGTTTGATGGCTGGCGGCAAATCCAAGTCGCGCAGCAAGCGGCGCATAGCCAGCGATACGCAGATGCCGCAAAACGCCAGCACCGCAGGCAACCACACAATACCCGCCGCTTGCGATACATCGCTGAGGTTCAGGGCATTTGCTTCTACCAAGGTGGTGCCCAGCAGCACGCCGGCCACAATGGTGCCAGCCAGAACATCAAACCGTTCGGGAATGAATTGCTGGGTCGTTACGTTCTTGGCTTGGTTGCGGCTGTCGCCTTGCAGTGCCATCACCAACATCATCACTGCCGAGCCGCCTAATGCGAATCCGCCCAGCAGAGACAGCGTCGGATATATCGTCCACAGGAAATGACTGTTCTGGTTGAAAAACACAAACAACAGCGCGGCAAGCCCGATGATAAGGCTGCCCGCACGCGAAAACGTTTGACTGGGCATCAGTTGCCATCCGGTGAAAGAGGCGTTGCCGGTGGTCAGAACACTTTTGCGGTTCCATTCAGGACTAATGAGTATGCTGGCCACCACCGAAACGGCACCGGCCAAAACAGCATCGCTGACAATGGACAAAATATCGGCACCGGTTTGCAAATAGCAGAGAATCAGCGTGGAGGCGGCCAAAAGGCACACGGTGAGTGACTTGTAAGAACGCGATGCCCAAGCGTCGAACCGGGGGCGGAACGGCCGACGTGCCAAGCCAACCAAAGGCCAATTGGCTGCCAACATCTGCCACCCGTCATGCCGCGCGACACGGCCATCGAGCAGTGTCGAATTATAATAAAACCTGTTTTTCATGGCTCGTTTTAACTAAATACGAAAGAACACCGTTGTTATTACATAACAACCTTTAGTGTATTCAACGGGACAAAAGTAACCACTATATGTCAAAAATCAAAACGCATTCTTGTTAATAAGCTGATAATCAATTGAATAAAAATAACCACTACTAAACCCGTACTGCTGTTTTCCGACCAGTTCGCTGCAAACTGCCACCGTATATGAGAATAATCATAAAAAAAACTTACATACGCAACGCTTCTGGTTTGGCTTTTGTACGAATAGTACGATTCTTGTAGGTGCATGAGGCGGCCTTGCCTTTCGCTCACGCGAAACAAGACCAACAACTCACGCCGAAGTGTTTGCCTGAAAAACTCCTTATGAAAAAACGTTTTTGCCTTGTTGCCTGCCTGCTGTTGACCACGGTTTCGTTCGCCCAAAAAAGCGTGGACACACCCATTCTGCTCGAAAACATGGACATGCAAGTGGTTTCGACGCAGGCCGTCAACAACATGTACAATTTCAAGTTCGAGCAGGCCGAGTCTGAGTTCCGCTGGTTCAAGTTCAAGTACCCGGAGCATCCGCTGCCCTATTTCCTCATGGGCCTCAGCACGTGGTGGAAGATCATGCCCAACGAAGACAACAAGGAATTTGACGATACTTTTTTGGCTTACATGGACACGTCCATCACCAAGGCCGACAAACTCTTTGATGCCAACGAAGACAACACCGAAGCCGCGTTCTTCTTGGCGGCGGCATACGCGTTCAAAGGCCGGCTGCACTCCGACCGCAAGGATTGGGGCAAGGCCACCGTTGCCTCGCGCAACGCCTTGAAATACTTGGAAAAATCGCGTGGCAAGGGCAACCTCAGCCCCGAATTCCTCTTCGGCGACGGCCTTTACAACTATTATCGAGATTGGGTGCCGGAACACTACCCGGCGTTGAAGACAATCTTATGGCTCTTCCCGAAAGGCGACAAGGAGGCGGGCATCCGGCAGTTGAAGGAAGTGGCGAACAACGCTTTTTACACCCGCACCGAGGCGCAGTACCACCTGATGCGCATTTACAGCGAGGAAAACCAAGGCCAGAAAGCCTACGAATTGTCCAAATACCTGCACGAGACTTTCCCGGACAACGCGTATTTCCACCGCTACTACGCCCGGTCGGCTTACGCGCAAGGGCGTATTCCGGTGGTGGAGCAGGAGTCGCTGGCGATTTTGGAGAAAATAGAGAAAAACATGCCGGGCTACGAAGCCACCAGCGGCCGTTACGCGAGTTTTTACCTTGGCTACATCAACCACCACCTGAAACGCGACACGGCGGCGGCCAAGTCGTATTTCAAGAAAGCGGTGGCATACTCCGAAATCGCGAAAGCTTACGAAAGCGTGTATTACCACAGTGCCTTGACGACGCTGGGCAAAATCTATTTCAACGAAGACAACTTCCCGGAAGCCCGCAAGTACTTGGAGGCGGTTGTGAAACGCGCCGAACGGAAGTCGGACCAGCACAAGGAAGCCGACCGCTACCTGAACGAGATGAAAAAGAAAGAGAAGGAGAAACGACGGGAGAAGCGAAGAAAGTGAAGTACGATTTACGAGGTACGAAGTACGAATTGCAGGTTACAGGTTCAAAGTTGCAGGTTCAAGGCTTTGGGTTGGCGTTTTAAGTAAATTTTGCCTAAAACGCCAACCTGCAACTTTCAACCTGCAACTTGTAACCCGTATTTCATTTCTCTGCCGGAATCGGCAACACTTTGC
>JALOMD010000202.1 GCA_025455595.1 Cytophagales bacterium
GCGCGGCGTTCCGCACGTTCAAAGACCAAGTGATTTTCGAGAAAACGGAAGTGGTGAGCGGCGGCGGCACGCCGTACACGGTTTTCACGCCGTACAGCAGAAAGTGGAAAAGCCAACTCACCGATGCGCACTTGCAGCCGCACGAATGCGCCGCGCATTTCGGCAACTTGCATCGCTTCAACGCCGAGCCGATTCCGACGCTGGCTGAGATGAATTTCACACCGTCGGCCATTGCGTTGCCGCCCTCAACCGTATCCGAGCAACTGCTGGTCAACTACGCCAAAACCCGCGACTACCCGGCTGTGCAAGGCACCTCGCGGCTGGGGCTGCACCTGCGGTTCGGCACGGTGAGCGTCCGGCATCTGGTGGATTTGGCCCGGCGGCACAGCGACACGTGGCTCACCGAACTGATTTGGCGCGACTTTTTCATGATGATTCTGGCGAACTTTCCGCACGTTGAGAAAAACGCCTGCAAACCCGCCTACGACCGCATCTGTTTCCGCAACAACCCCGACGAGTTCCGTCGCTGGTGCGACGGGCAAACCGGCTACCCGATTGTGGATGCGGGCATGAGGCAACTCAACGCCACGGGCTTCATGCACAACCGGGTGCGGATGATTACCGCCAGTTTCCTGATCAAGCACCTGTTGGTGGACTGGCGTTGGGGCGAGGCGTACTTTGCTCGCAAACTACTTGACTATGACTTGGCGAGCAACAACGGCAACTGGCAGTGGGCCGCAGGCAGCGGCTGCGACGCGGCCCCGTATTTCCGCGTGTTCAACCCCGAAGCACAGACGCAGAAGTTCGACAAAGCCAACGACTATATCTGCTTCTGGGTGCCGGAGGTGGGCACGTCCGCCTACCCGAAGCCGATGGTTGACCACGCCTTCGCCCGCGACCGGGTGCTGAAAACCTACCGGGAAGCACTGGCAAAATGAAGTACGATTTACGAGGTACGAAGTACGATTTTAGTTAAGAGGTCAGAGGTCAGACGGGCGTTTTGGGCGTTTTTTACCCAAAACGATTTTCCAAAAAATGGCAACACGGATCGAACGGATGCAACAGATTGGAATGGATTGAATCCGTTTTCTATCCGTTTCATCCGTTCGATCCGTGTGCCATGGGTTGGGGGAGGCGTTTCCGGTAATACCGAATCCACCGGCTGATGCCGATGCCGCCGATGAGGCCAGGGGCTATCCACAGCACCAAGCCCGGCAGTGGCACGTAGTGGCCGTTGACCACGCAGAACGCCGTCACCGTGGCGATGTACGCACTCAGCATCCGCGATAGGTGCGTAAAAAACCACGCCATTTTCTTGCTATCCGGCTGGCCGTGCTGTCGGTATCGCCACCAGTCGGCCCACGCGATGCGGGCTTGGAACGCCCCGAACACCGCGTACAGCACGCCGTAGAAAACGTTCGGCTCCTTGGCCGTCAAAAACCATCCACTCAACCCCAACATAGCCACACCCGCCGCCATGCCGATGCCGCTGAGCAGTCGGTCGGCCAAGCGGACGGGTTCGGTTTTCTTTTTGTAACGAATCGTAGCCACGCCCGTGTACGCGAGGTAAAAGCTGAAAATGCCGATGAACATCAGGAAAAGCCGACTCGAAGCATACGGCTTGATGAAAAACGTGAGCACTGCTGAGGCCGAAACCGCCATCATGGCCCAAAAGAATACTTTTCCGGCAACGGTGTGTGCTTTGCCGCCCTTTTTGGCGAACATCGGCACCAGCCCAACCGTCAAGGCCGTGAATCCGGCGGCGATGTGGACAATTAGTGTGAGTTGTTGCAAGGTTTTCATGGTGTTTGTTTGTCAGTGTGTTAAGAAGTTGTTAAGTGGCGTTTTGGGCAATTTTTGCCCAAAACGCAGTTGTCAGAACCCTGATTCGTAGGATTGAGAGATTGCCTTGATTTAATTAAAACTTGGTTGAAAACAGAAATCATGTTTATCTTTTAATCCTACGAATCAGGGTTCTGACAATGCCAGCCGTTTTAAGCAAAAACTGCCCAAAACGCCTGCCTTCATTTGCGATTTGCTTGATACACTTTATTGCGTCCGAAGAAGTGCACCCACTGGATGAAGTTGAATTCCAAGTGGTTGAACATCACTTTTTCGCCTTCGGCAATCAGGTGCAGGTTGGGAGTCCAGCGCAGATTGGTGCGCAGCAGACTGGTGCCGGTTCGCGTCACCCGGATGTCCCAGCCCGCAATGATGCCCAAGGCCGGTTTAAGCTCGGCGGTACGCTGCCCGTTGTCGGTGAACGTCAGACTTTCCACCGAAAGCGTCGGGCCGACGTACGGCACAAAACCGTGGTAGTTGCCCAGAAACTTGTACGCTTCGAGCATGAACGAACGCCGCCTGCGCCATAGCTCGGTGTCGAACGCCTCCTGTCGGCTGCTCATGCGGCGGTACGAAACGCCGATATTCAGGTCGGGCTTGCCGAAATAGCGGCCGAATGTGAAATCAAGCATGAGGTCGCTGCTTTGGTCGTCGTTCAAGTACGGGTGGTAGGCGGCCGTGTACGGCGACCGGGCAACTTCCAACGCCGACGACGGACCAATGCCGACGTACCAAGTGCTGAGGCGGCGGTATTTTTTCAGCAGTTTCAGCTTGGCGTTTTCCTGCCGGGCACTTTCGGCGGAGGCCATGCTCCGGTCGGTGTCAATGTAGCGGGTGAGGCCGATGTTGAACGACAACGGGTTGAGTGTCACGTTGCCGAATTGAGTCGGCGAAAGGGCGTACTGGAAATCGTTGTTGAGCAGATAGTGCAGCCCCGCCGTGAAATGCCACTTTTGCGAGGTGTATGTCACGCCCAATTGCAGCGGCGACACCCAGCGTTCGTATTTCGGGAAGCCGCGCCCTTCGTCCACACCTACCGATGCGTGCCCGTAAACCAACCGCCGGAAACTAATGCCCGCATAGGGCGACAACCGGCCCGGTTTCAGCCGCCACGGGTACACCCGCGCCCCGGTTTCCACACCGCTGCGATACAGCCAGTCAGAAAAACCGGACGGACGTTGGGCCAGGAAAAAGGGAAGCGGAAACGTGACGTAGAAATCGGCGTGGCCCCAGAAGTGCATTCCGCCGATGGTGAGCCGGGGAATGGCCGAGACGCCGAAACGGGTATTGGACACGCCACCAGTACGGGAAACGTAGTCGGCGGTGCCGCCGGATTGCACCAGCACGTCGCCGCCGAAGTGCGTCCACGCGAACCGGGTGCTTTTGCGCAGGTATTGCTCGGTGTAAACGGTGTCGCCTTCTTGGGCGTGCGTCGGCAAATGGACAGAGGTCAAGGTCGCCAAAAGGGACAGGATTACGAAAGGATAGCGTTTCATGTTGCGTCTCGAATTGGTTTCGAGGCAAAACTATCCGCCGTACACATGCCCCGCTTGACAAAGGGCCGTCCGACAAGGTTTTGGGATGTTTGACAAACAGCCTCACCCCCGGCCCCTCTCCGAAGGAGAGGGGAGAAAGAAGCCCCCTCCTTCGGAGGGGGTTGGGGGAGGCTGTTTCTTCACGATTTGCGAATACTTGCGGGCTACGGGGATGGGTGTTTCCAGACCGTCGAGGTGGAGTTTGTAGCCTTGGGCGTTGCCGGAAACCGAACGCACTTTTGCCAGATTCACGATGTACGACCGGTGGCAGCGCACCACGGCCGGCACGGTGATTTGCGTTTCCAAGCGGCTCAGGCTGCTGCGAACCAGTTCCTTGCCGATTTTGCCGTTTCCGCCGGTGGCGGATTTTTCATTTTTTGCCCAAAACACCGTCGAGTAGTTGTCGCTGGACTCGATGTAGAGCAAGTCGGTCAAGGCAATCGTCAGCCGATCTTTGCCGTTCTCGGCCACCAGTTCAATGGTTTCGGGGCGTTCGGCGGTGGCGGATTGAACAGGGGAGGAGGCCGGGTTTTGGGCAACTGTCGCCGGGGCGGAGTATTTGCGCAGTAGATAGACGTAGTTGCTGAGCGGGATGAGTACACTGGGGAACACGCCCACGGCAAACGTGGTGGAAAGCGTGCCGAAGAAATCTCGCCAGGAAAACGCGCTGATACCGACCAAGTTGGCGTACAAATGATTGCCCGCGCCGACCGACAGCAGAATAAACAGTGTCCAGCCGATGGCCTTGCCCACCGTCCAGTGCGTTTCGGCAAAAAAACGCGAAAAAACACATTTCAACACCACCAAGTCGAAGGTCACTATTACAGCCGTGACCAAGCCGTAGCCCGCCAAATACCAAGTTTTGTGCGGCGCGTCCCAGTTGCCGATGCCGAACGGTTGGAAAAACCACAAGAAACAGAACACGAACACGCCTGTCAGTCCCGCCGCCGCTGCGTTGCGTCGCGGCGACCCAGACTGCGGGTAAGGCTGTTGCAGAATGCGCGGAAACATGAGTTAATTCAGAATTATGAATTTTGAATTCAGAATTGAATGGCCGTTGTTTTGGCTGTTTTTGCCTAAAACGTCTTTTTTAATTCAGAATTCTGAATTCTGAATTGCCACCAGCGTTCTCTCCAAATCTTCCGGCGTTTCGATGCACACGCTTTCGATGTCAGTGAACGCCACTTTGATGCGGTAGCCGTTTTCAATCCAACGGAGTTGCTCCAGCGACTCGGCTTGCTCCAACGCCGACACGGGCAGTTTGGTGACGGCCGCCAGCACGTCGCGGCGATAGGCGTACAGACCCACGTGCTTGTAAAACGTGTGTTTGGACAGCCAGTTTTCCATCGCCTCGCCGCGCACGAACGGAATCACGCTGCGGCTGAAATAAATGGCCTCCTGCCGGGTGTTGATGACCACGTGGGCTTCGCCCGGATCGGTGAGGGTGCGGTAGTCTTCAATCGGCTTGATGAGCGTCGCCAGCTCGGTGTCCGGCGACAAAACGGCCGCCAGCGTGTCAATCTGCGCGGGCTGGATGAACGGCTCGTCGCCTTGGATGTTCACCACGAAATCGTATTGCCCGCCGATGAGTTCGGCCGCCTCGTGGCAACGGTCGGTTCCGCTCGGATGGTCGGGGCGGGTCATTACCACGTCGCCGCCGAAACCGCGCACGTGGCTGAATATCCGCTCGTCGTCGGTCGCCACCGCCACCGCCGCCAACGACTGGGCTTTGCGTGCCTGTTCGTACACACGTTGCACCATGGTTTTTCCGGCAATGTCGGCCAGCATTTTGCCGGGGAAACGGGTGGAGGCGTATCGGGCGGGGATGATGCCGAGGATGTTCATAAACGGAAGGTTACAGGTTACAGGTTCAAGGTTTGGTGCAAAGGTGCTAAGAAACCACAGCAAAACCAGCAGGCGTTTTAGGCAAAAATTGCCTAAAACGCCTTTGTCAGAACCATGATTCGATTAAAAGATTGCCTTGATTCTTTTTCAGACAGGATTTCAGGATTCACAGGATTTTTCCAATCAAGGTAATCCTGAAATCTTACGAATCAAGGTTCAGACAGATAGCGTTTTAAGCAATTTTTGCCCAAAACGCTATCTGTTCCTTTCCAAAATCCAAAAAAACGTCCGATTCGGACAATTCCACGGAAAAAAGTAACTTTGCCCAACTCGCACATCGTCCTTCGTAAACCGTACTTCAAACCCATGCCGCTTTCCATCAAAAAAACCGCACTATTTGCGGTTTTGACAGGTCTCATGGCCTGCCAACCCGATTCCCAAAACAACATCCCCGGCCAGTCGGGCGACGACTGGCCCGAATACCTCGGCAACGCCGCCCGCAGCCATTACTCCACACTCGACCAAATCAACGCGCAGAACGTGAACCAGTTGCGCGTGGCGTGGACGTACCGCACCGGCGGGGCCGACACCAGCAACAACCAGACGCAAATCCAGTGCAACCCCATCGTCGTCAACGGCGTGCTGTACGCCACCTCGCCGCGCATCGACGTGTTCGCGTTGGACGCAGGCACTGGCAAGGAAATCTGGAAATTCAGCGCGGCCGATTTTTGGGGCGGCAAACATTCGTGGGCGGGCACCAACCGGGGCGTGATGCACTGGCAGTCGGACGACGGCAGCGACAAACGTATTCTGTTTGCCGCCGGTACG
>JALOMD010000203.1 GCA_025455595.1 Cytophagales bacterium
CCGTCTTCCGAGCGAAAGCAACAAATCCTTCCGCAACGTTGGTGTTGACGCAGGCTTTACGTACTTTGCATCAGACATTTTTTCCTGATTTACAGCATCATAAACCTTTACCGAATCTGCAACCTAAATCCGTATGACCAAGTGATTATCCTCGCCTTTTTCTTCGCCCACTGGTACATATCGCTTTTCTGCCAGACTTTCTTCCTGCACCGATACGCCGCTCACAAGATGTTCACCATGAGCAAGTTCTGGGAGAAGTTTTTCTATATTCTCACTTACGTTACGCAAGGTTCGTCGTTTTTGAGTCCGCGAGCCTACGCCATTTTGCACCGGATGCACCATGCCTACAGCGACACGGAAAAAGACCCGCATTCGCCGCATCACAACGAAAATGTGTTCACGATGATGTGGGAAACGAAGAACATTTACAACGACTACCTGCTGCACCGCAAAACGCCCGACCCGCAGTTTGACCGCAACTACCCGTACTGGGAGCGGCTCGAAATCATCGGCGATTCGTGGTATTCACGCATCGGTTGGGGTGTTTTTTACTCGCTGATTTATATTGCGGCCTACGTGTGGCTTGACATGCCGTGGTATTTGTTCTTCCTGCTGCCCATTCACTACCTGATGGGGCCAGTACACGGGGCCATTGTGAACTGGAGCGGCCACAAGTACGGCTATGCCAACTTCGACAACCGCGACCAGTCGAAAAACTCGTTGATTCTGGACGTGCTGATGATGGGCGAGTTGTTTCAGAACAACCACCACAAGCTGCCCAACCGCCTCAATTTCGCCACCCGCTGGTTCGAGTTCGACCCCACTTATCCGATTATCAAGCTGCTGAGTTGGCTCAAAATCATCCGCATGAAGCCAGTGAAGATAAAAGCGTAACCAGTTCAGAGGTAAGAGGTCAGAACGCAGAACTTAAGCCGCCCGGTTTTTTTGTTTTTTGCCTGAAACGCCCATAGTTTGACTCAACTGTGGGCGTTTTGTTTTTGAGGCTGAACAACGCTGCGCGTTTTGGGAACATCCATGCTTATTCCTTCCCGGCACGCCTGTCTGGGGCTACCTAAAGCGTTTTGGCCAATTTTTGCCCGAAACGCTTTCACTCGCTTTTCGCTTCTGACCTCTGACTTCCGACCTCTGAACTGACTTT
The DNA here is from genome assembly GCA_025455595.1 of Cytophagales bacterium. Lineage (GTDB taxonomy): Bacteria > Bacteroidota > Bacteroidia > Cytophagales > 172606-1 > Xanthocytophaga. The sequence continues at coordinate 1,160 of JALOMD010000203.1, forward strand.
GACTTTCCTTATCTTTTTCGTATCCGCAGAAAGTATGGTGAAAGACCACGATTGGTAGGCGGTCTTTTCGCCGGTTTGCGGCAAGCGGGCGAAGAGTTCGAGCAGCAGGCCGCCCAGCGACTCGCTGTCGCCGCGCACTTCGTCGAATGCGTCGGTGTCAATGCCCAGCACGCGGCAAAAGTCTTTGAGCAAGATTTTCCCCTCGAAGACAAACGTGTTTGCGTCAATCTGCGTGTACGGTTTTTCTTCTTCGTCGAACTCGTCGCGGATGTCGCCCATGATTTCTTCCACAATGTCCTCCAGCGTCACCAAGCCCGACGTGCCGCCGTATTCGTCCACCACAATCGCCATGTGAACCCGCCGGGCTTGGAAATCCTGTAGCAAGTCGCCTATTTTCTTGTTTTCGGTTATGTAATACGGCGGCCGCAGGAACTGGTGCCAGTCGAAACTATCCGCTTCGTTTAGGTGCGGCATCAAGTCTTTGATGTACAGGATGCCTGCCAAGCTGTCCAGGCTTTCTTCGTAAACGGGAATGCGCGAGTAGCCGAGCTTGTTGATTTTGTCCATCAGTTGGTGGAAGTCAAGCTCCAGCGGCACGGCGGCGATGTCGAGGCGGGGCTGCATCACTTGCCGCGCCGTAATGGTGCCGAACTGCACCACGCCTTGCAGCAATTGCTTTTCGCCTTCGGAAGTGGCGGCCGAGGCGTTGTTTTCCAGCACCTGTGTCAACTCGTCCGCCGAAATGCGGTAGCCGCGCCGGTGCAGGTGCCGCTCGATGCGTTCGGTGACGCGCAACAGCACCCAAGAAAACGGCCAGAGCAAAACGTACAGGAAGCGAAGCGGCGGCGTGGCCGTGCGGGTGAAAAAGCCGGGCCTGCGCCGGGCGTAGAGCTTGGGAAGTACTTCACCAAAGAAAACGATGGCAAAGCCGACCGCCAACACAAACGCGGCCAGCATCCAAACCGGCGTGTCGTAAGACTGCCGCCAGTGCCAAACCGCGTACAAGCCCAGCACCACAATGCCGGTGTTCACCAACTGGTTGGCCAGTACCAGCGTGGCCAACAGTCGGTTCGGATTGTTTCGGAGACGGCTCTTTGTCCCGTTTGCCAAAATGCCGTTTCCGTTGTCTTGGGCCGAAAGCAGGGTTTCCAGACCCGAAAAAAGTGCCGAAAGCAACAACAAACCCGTCAAACCGACGAAAAGCAAGGCGTTGAACGCGAACGGGGTGCCCGCTTCCAGAAAAGCAAGCACCCCGTAAGGCAATGGGTCGTCCGTGTCGTTTGTCGTTTCCAAGGCAAAAGTCATTGGCAATTAGTCGTCAGTGGTCAGTCGCGTTTTGGTCAAAAAATGCTTAAAACGCCGCATTGTCTGAACCTTGGTTTTTAGGATTCAAGGATTGCCATGATTGTCCGTTTTTCAATCATGTACGTCACGAAAATCATTCGAGAACCACAGTTTAGACAAAAGGCGTTTTGAGCAATTTTTGTCCAAAACGCCCGCTTACGACTTGCCACTTACGACTTACGACTGCCCACTCAAAAAGGCAGGTCGTCTTCGCCGGCCGGAGCCGCAGGCAACGGCGGATTCGACTCGCGAGCCACGGGTTGGGCTTGGGGCTGGGTGTTATAGTTGGTGCCACCGGTGTTGCCGTAGCTGCCTTGCTGCGGTTGCTCGTTGTCGTTGCGGCTGCCCAGCAGGGTGAAGTCGCTGCCCAGCACATCCAAAGAATATCGTTCCTTGCCTTCTTTGTCGGTATAAGTACGCACGCTGAGGCGGCCTTCCACGAAAATCTGTGTTCCTTTGCGCACGTATTTTTCAATCACATCGGCCCGTTGGTTCCAAAACTCCACGCGAAACCACTCGGTTTTCTCGTGCCGCACGCCGCTCCGGTCGGTGTACGCCTCGTTGACGGCTATGGTAAAGTTGACCACCTTGCGGTCTGGGCTGAGCTGACGCACTTCCGGATCACGGCCCACGTTGCCAATCAGGGTAATTTTGTTGAAGCTTGCCATAACAATACAATGGGTAAGAGTAAAGTAAACAAATGATAATTGGCAAAGCAACGAAGAATAACGCGAAATAAAAACTGATGGGCGGCAGTTCGTTTAACGTTTATCGTTTGACGTTTGCCGTTTTGGGCATTTTTTGCCCAAAACGCATGGTGGCGGAAGCCACCTCGGCAATCCCGCTTTGGGTGTTTTTTGCCTGAAACACAGATGTCGCAATCAGCGAGAATACTTTGAAGTACGACTTACAAGGAACGAACGAATCAAAAACGACAAACGTCAAACGAAAACCGTTTTCAGGAACTTGTCAATCAAGACAGGTTTTGGCAAATCATGTGCTTGAGCGGCGGTGTATAGTTGGACAGCAGGGGGCAAGACCGGCGGCATGTTGTACTCCAGTCGCCAAAAACGTGCTTCAATACGTTGGTGCGTGAGTATGTGTGTGTATGCTTCCGGCTCCAGCGACACGCTGGTCGGCGTGCCCAACGCCGCCACGGCTGGCAGACCGAGCAATTCGTCGGGCGAGGCAATGCTTTCTTGCGCGGTTTGTTCAACCAGCGGGAAGTCGTAGAGGCCCTGCCAGATGTCTCCGGCAGGCCGTTGCTTCATGGCTACGCCGTCGCCAAACCGCACAACTATGTAATGAAAGAAGCGGTTTTTGACCAAGCCCTTCTTGCTTTTCACTGGCAGTTCGTGCTGGCGGCCGGTGTTGCAGGCTGCGCATTCGGCTTGGAACGGACACAACAGGCAGTCGGGGGCCACGGGAGTGCATTGGATGGCTCCGAACTCCATGATGGCTTGGTTGTAGGTGTCTGGCTCGTCGGCCGGAACCAATGTTGCTGCTACGCGGGCGAACTCGGTCTTGGCTTTCGGCGTGGCAATGTCGGTTTCAATGCCCAGCAGCCGTGCCAGCACCCGATAAACGTTGCCGTCCAGCACCGCCACCTGTTCACCGAATGCGAACGACGCAATGGCCGCCGCCGTATAAGGCCCCACGCCTTTCAACGCCAGCAAACCCGCGTAGTTGTCCGGGAATACGCCGTTATACGTTTGCGCCACGATGCGGGCCGTCTCGTGCAGGTTGCGTGCCCGCGAATAGTAACCCAAACCTTGCCAAAGCCGTAAAACCTCCTGTTCGGAGGCCGCTGCCAAGTCGCTCACAGTTGGGAATTTTTCTACGAAGGCGTGATAATACGGCATCCCTTGTCGCACGCGGGTCTGCTGCAGAATCACCTCCGAAAGCCAGATGCGGTAAGGGTCGCGGGTGTGCCGCCAAGGCAGGTCGCGGCCGTGGCGGCGGTACCATTCGATGAGCCTTGGGGCAAAAGCGGTTGGGTTGAACAAAGTGGTTAACAAGTATGGAGATGTGGACAAAAAGTGCAAAAACGTTCGGGTTGTCGAAGCATCGAGTGTCTTTTTTCGGCTAAAAAGCACAATATTTAACGCCTGAAGCGGTTCTTGTTTTGTAACGTAACGATGTAGTATTTGCCTCAAAATTAAATGATTATAGTTGGCTTACGATTTTTATTATCGCGTCGGGTGTACTATTTTTGCACTGTCCATTACAGCCTACTTTTTTTGAAGTCTTTAAATAGTGCAAACGTCTAACCAGTTTACCACAGTGACAAAAGCAGAAGTAATCACAGAGATCGCCGAAAAAACCGGTATTGACAAAGCCGACATCGCACAGGCCGTTGAATCTTTCATCAGCGTAGTGAAAAACTCGATGGCCGAAGGCGAAAACATCTACATCAGAGGATTCGGCAGCTTCGTCAACAAAAAGAGAGCCAAGAAAGTGGCTCGCAACATCTCCAAGAACACGGCAATGGTGATTGACGAGCATTTCGTGCCTTCGTTCAAGCCGGCCAAGGATTTTGTTGACCAAATCAAAACCAGCAAAAAAATCAAGGTTTCGGCAAACTGATTTGCCACTGCGCAAAACTGGTTTGTTATACTGTCACTTTGCGTATTTCAGGGCTTAGCCCTGTTGTTTCGGCCATAGCGTTTGCGGTTTGTTGCCCCCTACAAACTGCAAACGCTATGGCTTTTTTATGGCCGCCGTTGTCCGTTTTGGGCAAAAAACGCAAATTTGCGTGACCGGTCGAAGGTGCTTGCCGGCTTGTCTGAACATTCTATTACTTGCGCGTGTTTGGATGGATGTAACTTTTCCTGATCTTCGGACGAAGGTTGCCTGAAACGTAGCACAACATTCATGTTGTGCGGCTACGGGCGACGCGACTGCGGGTTTCGTACGGTCACAACATGAATGTTGTGCTACGTTTTGGGTAAAAATTGCCAAAACGCCTACAAAAAGCCAAAACTCACAACCCAAGAACTTAAAAATGCGCAGAACCCAAATCATTGCCGTCATAATCGCCGTTGCGGCGGTGGGAGTGTTGTACAGCTTGCCCAAAGTGATTGTCAGCGACAAGGACAAAAAAGTGGCCGCCAGCCAAGCCGCTACCGCCCAAACCGATGCCGCCCACGCCCAGAGCAACGAAGTGGCCAACAACGAATCCATAAAATCGCTGACAAATCAGTACCGCGCCGCCGCAGATAAAGAAAAAAAGATTATTTTTGCGGATTCTTTGGCTGCCTTGTATCGCCAAGCCTTGGTTTTCGACAGCGTGGTGGTTTATCGTGAGGTAGTTGTCGGGCTTGCGCCGACACTGCCAAACACCTTGGCCGCCGCCGATGCCTGCTACGACGCGTTTTTCTTCGCAGGCGATGCGCAGAAGTCGGCCCCGTATGGTGAGAAGGCCCGCGCCTATTACCAAAAAGTGCTGGATAAGGAGCCTAACCGCTTGGAAGTCAAGGCAAAGATGGCCATGACGTATGCCAATTCGGCCAACCCGATGCAAGCAGTGATG
>JALOMD010000204.1 GCA_025455595.1 Cytophagales bacterium
GTTCGGCGACACGCAATTGAAGGTGTTGTTTCTGCCCGGCCACGCACCGGGCCACATCGGCTTCTACTCGGAGCCGGACGGCCTCCTCATCGGCGGCGATGTGCTGTTCCGCCAGAGCATCGGCCGCACCGACTTGCCCGGCGGCAACTTCGACACGCTGATTCGCAGCATCACCGAAAAAGTGTTCCCGCTCGGCGATGATGTCCAAGTTTATCCCGGCCACGGCCCCGTTACGACGGTGGGCTACGAACGGCTGTACAATCCGTTTTTGAAATGAGTGGTAAGTCGTCAGTCGTAAGTGATAAGTCGTAAGTGGTAGGTCAGAGGCGTTTTGGGCAATTTTTGCTCAAAACGCAGCTCCGTTCCAGCCTCTCCCGTTTTTATCTCCCTCCCTTTGGGGAGGGCTGGGGTGGGGCCTGCCTCGCCACGATTTGCATGCCTCGCCACGATTTGCAGGCCGGGGGCTTTGGGAACGCCGATGTCGCGCACCAAGAGTTCGTGAGCGGCGGTTTTCCAGACCAACAGCTTGGGTTTTTGCACGGCGGCTTGGCCCAGCCGCGTGGTGAAATAGGCGTTCAGTTCGCGCATCAGGCTGTCGGCTTCGGAGTAGGTGTCAACCACGAGGCTATCGGTGAGGCGGCTTTTGGGATTGAAAAAATACCGCACGTCCACCACTTCGGTGCTGAGTGAGTCGCCGAGCAGATAGCCTTTGTAGGTGAGGCTGTCTTCGTGCAGCAGGGCCGTTTCGCGTTGCATCACGGCGGCCAACGGTTCGCCGGGTGTGAAGCCGCGCACCAAACCGCTGTCGGTGGCCACCAGCATTTGCAGGCGTTTGCCGAACCGGCCCAACAGGGTAGGGGCAGGAGCTGGCAATTGGGCAAGGGAGTCGACGACGGGGGCTTCTTTGTCGCTGCCGGTGCCGCAGGCGCAGAGAAATCCGATTAGCACTGATGCCAAGTAAAACTGCTTCATGGTGAGGAGGTTGGACTTGGCAACAAAGATAAAAGAATTCGGAATGCGGAGAAGGCGTACAGCAGGGAGTGGAGTATTGGTGCGTTTTGGGCAAAATTTGCTTAAAACGGCTTCGGGACGAATGTGGCTTGGTTTGCGTAAGTCATCGTCTTATCGTTCGGATAGTCCCGGTCATCCCGCCCTGCGGGAAGACCTGCGCGGCACAAGCGTTTCGGGCAATTTTTGCCTAAAACGCTTTTCACTAAAAAAAGCTCGCTCACTTCTTGCTTCTCAATTCTTTTCCGCAATCCGCATTCCCACTTCCGCATTTTCATATGTCTCTTACGAAATTGAAGAACAGCCCCCGGTCGCCGAGGCGGTTGACGGCGAAGTTGAGGCGCATGACTACGTTATAGAATGTGACCACATCCACACCCACGCCGGTGCTGTAAAGTAACTTGTTGGCCAGCAGGCTGTTGCCCTCGAATCGGGTGGGGTCGTGGACGTAGCCCAAGTCGCCGAAGGTGGTGATATAGACGTTGATGGGAATGGTGGCGAACTGTTTGAGCGGGATAAGCCGGGGCATGTGCAGTTCGGCGGCGAACACCTCGCGTTTGAGGGTGACTTTGAGCATCGCGTAATGCTGGCCGTCAACAATGTAACGTTCGTAGCCGCGCATGTACTCGAAAAAGCCGAAACCCAACGCCCGGTATTGCACATAAGGCTGCACGGACGGAAACGAGGTCATGCCTTGCACGTTCATGTTCCAGAAAAAACGCCTCCCCAACTGCCGGAACAACGCAAAATTCGTCTTCAGGCTGGTGCGGCTGATTTGGTCGCCGGGCAGCAGGCCCATGCGCGAAAGCTCGGTCCAGAAATAATGCCCGCGCAGCGGATAGGCCACCATGTCGCGCCGGTCGTGGATGAACTCGTAGTCCAGTTGCAGGAAACGCTGGCTGGTGCGGCCGTCGAGGAAGTACCGTGGGTTGAGAAAGGCCACCGTATCGGCAATGGTGTTGTACTGGAAGCGGGCCTCCACGCCGTGGAAGGTATAGAACTTGGGCCGGTGCGTAAACCGCACCACGGCGGCAAGCCGCTCGCGCATCAGTTCGCTGGTGTTCAGGAAGGCCAGTTTGTTGGCTTCGGTCTGGTAGGCAATGTTGTTGTTGGTGGCGTAGGAAACCAGAAAGCCGAGGCCGCTCTTGCGGGCTTTGTCGAGGTAGCGGACGTTGTAGCCCAGTTCGAAGCGGCGCGTGAAGCCGAACTGCACGGTGGCCCGCAGTTCGTCGCCCCGGCCGCCCACGTTGTTGTGCGTGATGCGTGCCCCGTAGTTGGTGCGCCGCAGGTCGCGGCCCCGTTCATTCCACCACTCGTTGAAGTTCCGGTCGCCCAACTCGAAAATCACCATCGGGAACACGTACCAACGCTCGGTCACTTGGATGACCAACTCGATGCGTCCCTCCGGACTGGGTTCCAGGAGCAAGTCCACGCTGTTGAACAAGTTCGTATTGAAAATCTTGTTCTTGTTGCGTTTCAGCACTTCGTCAATCTTCATGCCCGGCAGCGTGTCGCCCGGCGCAATGTCCAGCTCGCGCAAAATCATGGCGGGCTTGGTCTTGCGATTGCCTTCGATGCGGATGTTGTGGATGATGAGGTACGGCTCGTCCGGCACGCCAGCCACTTGGGCCGAGTCGCTCGGCGAAAGGAAACCCATCCAAATACTGAAAATATACGCCAACATGCGCAAGAGTACAATTAGCTACCCAATTTATGAAAAAATACGCGTTTCGGTTAATACTCGGATTGCAAGTCGAGGGGGAGACGCGCAAAGGAAGTATGGTTTCCGGGAATAAAACCGATTGTGCAGAGGAGAGGTTTGTGACCGGGAGTGCCAGTCGTTCGATTTAACGCTTGAACTGTGTTTTTATTGGCTTGGAACCGGGTGGTCTTCCTCGGTTCTACCCAAAACAGGGAAAAAAGGGCGTTTTGGGCAAAAATCGCCCAAAACGCCCCGGTAAAATGCGGCCTGTCTTGTTGCCCGAACGGGAGACAAGACAGGGCTTGTCTCTATATCAATCTTCCGACGACTCACCGATTACCACTCACGACTTGCCGCTCGCCACTTTGCCGGTTCTGTTCCGGGAGGCGATGAACAGAATGATGAAACCGGCCACCACCGCCGGAATGCTGAGCCACTGGCCCATGTACAGCGGCAGTTCGTTTTCGAAGTTCACCTGCGGCTCTTTCAGGTATTCGTAGAAGAAGCGCAGCCCGAAGCACACCACCAAGAAAGTACCCAACAGCAATCCCTGCGGCGTGCGTTCCTTGGTGCGGTTCCAAAGCCAGAACAGGAAAAACAGCAACAACAGGCACGAAATGGCTTCGTACAACTGCGCCGGGTGGCGCGGCACGCCATAGACGTTCACCGAGGCTACGGTTTGGCCGCCTTCGCTGGAGACGGCGGGCGAAAACGGCTTGATGTTCCAGTTGAAATGCTCACGCACTTCGCGGCTTTGTCCCAAGGCCACCGGCAGGTCGCGCTGCGCAAAGCTGTTGATGTCCGTGTTGGCGAATTCCTTCTCTACAAAAGCCTTCACTGTCAGCGGTACGTAGGCCTGGCTGCCGATCACGGTGTCTTGGGCGGCTTGGTTGCGCACGGTGCGCACTTTCAGCACTTGGTCGGGGAAGGGCGTGGTGATGGCACTGCGGGCTGGGCCGGCGAACACAAAGCCCCAAGCGGCGTTGGTAGGCTTGCCGATGATTTCGGCGTTCATCAGGTTGCCGAGCCGGATGAGGCATCCGCACAGTGCCACGATGATCACAATGCGGTCGGCGAGCCAGAGATAGGTTTGGCCTTCGTGTTTTTTCTTGCGGGTATAGAGCCAGAAAGTGAACAAAATAGCAATGGCCGCGCCGTGGCTGGCGAGGCCGCCTTCCCATATCTTGAAGATGCGCAGCATGTCGGCACCGCTCTTGAAATACTCTTCGGGTTCGTAGAATAGCACGTGGCCCAGCCGCGCCCCCACTACGGTGGCAATGAGCATATAGACCGTGAGTGTTTCCACGTCGCGGGCGGGCTTGTTTTCCTTCTTGAAAATGTGGAACAAAATCTGCTGGCCGATCAGGAAACCGGAGGCGAAAAGCAGCCCGTACCACCGGGGCTCAAGGTGAAGACCGAACACGTCGGCGGTGAAAATCTCGGGCGAAACGTCCCAGACAACGAATGAGAGCATGGGTCAGTGGATAAGATGCAAGACCGAACGGCGGCAAGGCCGCGCCGGAACTGCCGCAAAGATAAACAACCCCTCCGGCTGTGAAAGGCGATTTTTGATTTCGGAGGGCGGAAGGCGGGTTTGGCTTCGCCGAACTTACGTGTCGGATTTGAAACCAAACAAGCGTTTTGGGCAAAAATTGCTCAAAACGCTTGTTTGGTGCCTGCCGATTGGATGCTGCATGGAGACAGGGCATGCCCGGTCTCTACAAATACACATCGAAGGGCGTTTTAGCCAGAATTTGCCCAAAACGCCACTGACGACTGACCACTAACGACTTACGACTCTGCTATTTCACTTCTTCGTAGTCAATGTCAATGTAGTCGCCGCCTTTTTTGGGGCTTTGGCGCGACTGGGTGGCGTTGTTTTCCACGCGGACATCGCCCTCGGCGCGGCGGGGGCGTTGTTGCTGGCGCATCTGCTTCTCGACCACGCGGGCACCCAGCACCCAAAACAAGGTGCGGAACAAAAACCCGCCCACGCGAGACAGCACGAAAATGACCAGCAGCGATATGAGGATGAATTTGAGTACCAAGGCTTTGTGTCTGTTAAAAGTTGAAATGCAGGGTACGGAGCCGCTTCGGCGCACGACTTCTGATTGGGATGACGTTTTGCCGGGGCGTTTTATTGCAAAGGTACGACAATTGGGTGGGAGAATCAGGGCTTTTTCGGGAAGGATTCGGGTGATTTTGCAAAGGGCGTTTTGGGCGTTTTTTGCTCAAAACGAAAAAACGGCAACCCGCAGGCTGCCGTTTTGGGCAAAAAGTCGCAAATCCTGAACAGTTCCGAGTGGCAATCGGAGCCACGGGTCATCGGCTCAGGTACAGGTTCCGCTCGGAATAGACCTTCTGGAAGAAATCGTCGTCCAGGTCGTCGATGAAGTAGATGGCCTCGCCGGTGGATTTCATTTCCGGGCCGAGTTCCTTGTTCACGTTCGGGAACTTGTTGAATGAAAACACCGGAATCTTGATGGCGTAGCCGTTTTTCTTTGGCTGGAAGTTGAAGTCTTTCACCTTTTTCTCGCCCAGCATCACTTTGGTGGCGTAGTTCACGTACGGCTCGTCGTAGGCTTTGCAGATGAACGGCACCGTGCGCGAAGCCCGTGGGTTGGCCTCGATGATATAGACCTTTTCGTCCTTTACTGCAAACTGGATGTTGATCAAGCCGACGGTCTTCAGGGCCAGTGCGATTTGCCGCGTGTATTTTTCTATCTGCTTGATTTCCAACGCGCCGAGGTTGAACGGCGGCAACACCGCGTTGGAGTCGCCGGAGTGGATGCCGGCCGGTTCGATGTGTTCCATGATGCCGATGATGTACACATCTTCGCCGTCGCAGATGGCATCGGCCTCGGCTTCGATGGCGTTTTCGAGGAAGTGGTCGAGCAGCACCTTGTTGTCGGGCATGTCCTTGAACAGTTCCACCACGTGCGAGGCCAGTTCCTCTTCGTTGATTACGATTTTCATGCTTTGGCCGCCCAACACGTAGCTGGGGCGCACCAGCAGCGGAAAGCCCAACTCGCGGGAAAGCTCCAACGCCTCGTCGGCGTTTTGCACCGTGCCGAATTTCGGGTACGGAATGTTGTTTTCTTTCAGCAACGTCGAGAAACTGCCCCGGTCTTCGGCCAAATCCAACGCCTCGAAGCTCGTCCCGATGATTTTGATGCCGTAGCGGTGCAGTTTTTCGGCCAGTTTCAGGGCCGTTTGGCCGCCCAACTGCACAATCACGCCTTCGGGCTTCTCGTGCCGGATGATGTCGTAGATGTGTTCCCAGAAAACCGGCTCAAAGTACAGCTTGTCCGAAATGTCGAAGTCCGTCGAAACCGTTTCGGGGTTGCAGTTGATCATGATGGTTTCGTAGCCGCATTCCCGCGCCGCCAGCACGCCGTGCACGCACGAGTAGTCGAACTCAATGCCCTGCCCGATGCGGTTCGGCCCCGAACCCAATACGACGACTTTCTTGCGGTCAGAGACGATGGATTCGTTGGAAGCCCCACCCCGACCCTCCCCAAGGGGAGGGTGAAGCCCCACCCCCGACCCCTCCCCTTGGGGAGGGGAGTTTTTCTCCTCCCCCTTGGGGGCGACCGAAACGAGAGTTTCGGGGCGAGCCTGTGCGGCCGGGAGGGGGCTGAACGTCGAGTAATAATACGGTGTCTTGGCCTCGAACTCGGCGGCGCAGGTGTCCACGCACTTGTACACGCGTTCAATGCCCATGTCGGTGCGTTTTTTATAGACTTCGCTTTCGTAGCATTCAAGCAGGTGCGCAATCTGCCGGTCGGCGTAGCCTTTGCTTTTGGCTTCGAACATCAGCGAAGCGGGCAGGGTGTCCAGGTCGTATTTCTGGATTTCCTTTTCCAGCATCACCAACTCTTCAATCTGGTGCAAAAACCACGGGTCAATCTTGGTCAGGTTCTGGATGGTTCTGAACGGAATGCCCAACTTGAATGCGTCGTGGATGTGGAACAGGCGGTTCCAACTGGGGTGCTCAAGGCTCTGCAGCAGTTGCTCTTGGTTGGTCAGTTCCTTGCCGTCGGCACCGAGGCCGTTGCGCTTGATTTCCAGCGACTGGCAGGCCTTTTGCAACGCCTCTTGGAAATTCCGCCCGATGCCCATCGCCTCGCCTACCGACTTCATTTGCAGGCCCAGGCTACGGTCGGCACCTTTGAACTTGTCGAAGTTCCAGCGTGGCACTTTCACAATCACGTAGTCAATGGCCGGTTCAAAATAAGCCGACGTGGTTTTGGTGATGGCGTTCTTGAGTTCGTCGAGGTTGTAGCCGATGGCCAGTTTGGCCGCGATTTTGGCGATGGGGTAGCCGGTGGCTTTGGAAGCCAACGCCGATGATCGCGACACGCGGGGGTTGATTTCGATGGCCACGATGTCGTCGTTGACCGGATTGACGGCGAACTGCACGTTGCAGCCGCCCGCAAACTTGCCGATGCCGTCCATCATCATGATGGCGAGGTTACGCATCTGTTGGTACAGCGTGTCGGGCAGGGTCATGGCCGGGGCCACGGTGATAGAGTCGCCGGTGTGTACGCCCATCGGGTCGAAGTTCTCGATGGAGCAGATAATGATGAAGTTGCCGTTGTTGTCGCGCAGCAGTTCCAACTCGTATTCCTTCCAGCCCATGATGCTTTGTTCCACCAGCACCTCGTGGATGGGCGAAGCGTGCAGCCCGGCGTTCAGGGCTTGGTCGAACTTCGAGGCATCGTTGACGAACCCGCCGCCGGTGCCGCCCAGCGTGAACGACGGCCGGATGACCAACGGAAAGCCGATTTCCTGGGCAATCTCCTTGCCTTCGAGAAACGAACGGGCCGTGCGGCCTTTGCACACGTGCACGCCGAGTTCCAGCATTTTCAGACGGAATTTCTCGCGGTCTTCGGTGGTTTCGATGGCCTTGATATCCACCCCGATGATTTTCACGCCGTATTTCTTCCAAATGCCCGCTTTTTCGCAGTCAATGGCCAGGTTCAGGGCCGTTTGGCCGCCCATGGTGGGCAGCACCGCGTCAATCTTGTGGGTTTCCAAGATTTCGCGGATGTACTTTTTCTCCAAAGGCCGCAGATACACATGGTCGGCGGTCACTTTGTCGGTCATGATGGTGGCCGGGTTCGAGTTGATCAACACCACTTCGATGCCTTCCTCGCGCAGCGAACGGGCCGCCTGCGAGCCGGAGTAATCGAATTCACACGCTTGTCCGATGACGATGGGGCCGGAGCCGATGATGAGAACGGAGCGGATGGAAGTGTCTTTGGGCATTTGGGTCAGATAGGTTGGAGGTAGGTTAAAAATCCCGCAAAGTTAATGGAAATGAAGTATGCTTCGAGAAGAAATTTGAAGACGGACAAGAAAAAACAACACCCTGTGAATCAACGGCTGGTCTGGGTGTTCTGCGGTTTTTTCGCCCGGTTCGTAAGGCGCGTTTTGGCCGTTTTTTGCCTAAAACGGCACGGGGATTTTGGCGGGTGTCGGATTTGACGGATGTTTTGGCCGATTTTTGCCCAAAACGGTAACAGTAACGGCGGAAAAGTAAAAAACCGGACTTTGTTCGCGGCCTTTTGGGTCATTTTATAATTTTTATCATAAATTCTTTTGTTTTTAGAAGCGCGTCCTACGTATATTTACGCAAGTTGAGCCTGAATGTCGAATTTTTTCGCTTATGCACACCCGTACCACCCGCCCTGCGATTGACGATCAACAGCAATGGCTTTGCTTCCGGGCGGGGGATGAGCAGGCGTTTGAAGGCCTCTTCAACCGCTATTGCGACGTACTGCTGCGCTACGGGCTGACCATCGTGCCTGACCGCGATTTTGTCAAAGACTGCATCCAAGACCTGTTCGCCGACCTGTGGCGGCGACGTGCTTCGCTTTCGGAGGCGCAGTCGGTGCGGTATTACTTGCTCGTCTCGTTGCGTCGGCTGCTGATCAGGCAAAAGACCGCCGTCCGCCGCCAGCACGACCTGCGCCGCCAATGGCAGGTTGAAATGGAAACAGCCGCGCCTTACTCACCCGAACGCGCCGTCACCGACACTGAGCAAACCGACCACTCGCGCAACTTGCTCATGCGCGAACTCAACGCCTTGCCCGCCCGCCAACGCGAAGCCGTGTTCCTGCGGTTTTACGAGGAACTCGACTACGAGCAAATCACCGAAATCATGGACCTGAACTACCAAGTGGTGCGCAACATGGTGCACCGGGCCGTGAAAACCCTCCGCCAACGCCTCGAACACGCCAAAGACGTGCTTATGCCCGTGGCCTTTGCTCTTGCCCTGCTGGCTCTGCTCTTTCGCCTGCTGTGATTTTTCCGCCAATTTCCAATCTATTTGTGTCTGCCAGCGAAATGCCGTTTTGGGCGTTTTTTGCCCAAAACGCTCCGAAAAGCAGGTCTTCCCGCAAGGCGGGATGACCGGAATCACAGGCTCGGCCAAGACAACAGGCGGGCGTTTCGGGCGAAAATTGCTCAAAACGGTACCGAAAATGCAATCCTCAAAGGTTACAGGACGGTACAGGAAGTCTCTTTCGGGGAAAATCCCACTGGAGGCTTTCTATGGCTTTTCAATCGTGTCGTTTGTTTTTGTTGCTGGTTTTGCTGGCAGGCGGCTCTTGCAAAAAGGACCAGCCTGCCAGCCGCCAGCCGTATGATGCCAGCTTGGAGGCGCGGCTGGTCAAGACCAACCCGTTCACCTACCAATTCACCGCCTCGGCGAGGGACGTAGAGGGCGACCCGCTGCAATACGCGTGGGACTTTGGCGAAGGAACCCGCAAAACTGGAGCCGCCACTGAAACCTTTGTCTTCCCCGAAGGCCGCGACTTCACCGTGCAGGTGAGCATCACCGACGGCAAGACGGCCCCGATTGACGCGCAGGTGGTCGTCAGCACGCGGGTGGTGGCCGTCACTGTGGACGCAGCCAAGCAATACCAGACCATCGAAGGCTTCGGCGGCTTCGGTGCGCAAAACGTCTATTGGTCAAACGGGCCGTTCACCAGTCCGGCTTTCGTGAACGCCGTGGTCAACGAACTCGGTGCCACCGTCATCCGCGAAGACCTGCCCACCAGCTTTGAAATCGAGAACGACAACGCCGACCCGTTTGTCACCGATTTGTCGAAATACAACTTGGACCGGGAGATAGGCGGACATCACAAGAGTTTCGGGGCGCGGCTGCCGCACCTGCGGGCGTTGCGGGCGGCGGGTGTGGAGCGGTTCATCGCCACGGTGTGGAGCCCGCCGCCGTGGATGAAAACCAACAACCGCATTGACAACGGCACTAATCAAAATTCCGCACCGGAATACAACCCCAACCCCACGGCTGCCAACAACCAGTTGCGCACCGACATGTACGAGGAGTTCGCCGAGCTGTGCGTGGCCTACGCCAAGATTTTCAAACGCGAGGTGGGCGTTGACCTGTACGCATTCAGCATCCAGAACGAGCCGCGTTTTTCGCAGTCCTACCAGTCGTGCGTCTATAACGGCTCCGCCCTGCGCGACGTGCTGAAAGTGGTGGGGCGGCGGTTCCGCAGCGAAGGGTTGCCCGCCAAACTGTTCGTGCCCGAAGACATCGGTTGGCTGCAAGCGGTGGAAGGTATGGTGAAGCCGTCGCTGGACGACCCGGATGCCCGCCAGTACGTGGACGCAGTGGCCGTCCACGGCTATGACTTCGACGGCATCCGGCCCAATTCGCCCAGTGCGCAGACTTGGAACACCATGTACGGCTGGGGCAACCGCTACGGCAAGCCTCTCTGGATGACCGAAACATCGGGCTTCAAGAACGACTGGAGCGGTGCCATGAGTTTGGCAACCGCCATTTACACGGCTTTGCGGCACGGCAATGTGTCGGCGTGGGTGTTCTGGTCGCTGAGTACTGACAAACTGGACGAGTATTGCCTGATGAACGCCGCCGGTGAGAAAAGCAAGCGTTTCTACGCCTCGGCCCAGTTCTACCGGTTCGTTCGCCCTGGCGCGGTGCGCATCGAAGCCGTTTCCGCCGATGAAAATGTGGTGCTGGTGGCCTTCCGACAACCCTCGGA
Source organism: Cytophagales bacterium (assembly GCA_025455595.1). Taxonomy (GTDB): domain Bacteria; phylum Bacteroidota; class Bacteroidia; order Cytophagales; family 172606-1; genus Xanthocytophaga. The sequence continues at coordinate 10,747 of JALOMD010000204.1, forward strand.
CGGCACCGTGACGCTGGTTCTGCTGAACGTCGGGGCTTCCGACAAGATGGTGCGCCTCAGCGGCAATAACTTGCCCGGC
>JALOMD010000205.1 GCA_025455595.1 Cytophagales bacterium
GTAGAAAATGGTGTCACGAACCGCCGTCAGAGTCGCTTTCAAACAAAAAGCCCAAAACGCCGAGCTGCCATTGCAAAGAAAGCCGTTTCAGGCAAAAAACCGCAAAACAGCGGCGGCACAGGCACAAAAAAAGCCGTCCACAAGGCGGGCGGCTTTTCCGGTTCGTTGTTTCGCTATTTGGTTTTTTTCAGTGTTATACATATCGTCTGGTGACCACATCTGTGTCTCAATGCACCGCCACTTCGCGAACTGTTGCTGTGCTGATGGTAAACGTGTGCTTGAACCGCTGGCCGCCGCTTTCAATCAGGAAAGTGTAGGTGCCGTCTGCCAGTTCGGCAAGGTTGAAAGAGCGGCGATACTTGTCAAGCCTCCAGTAGCGGTTGTAGTAGAAAACGTCGTTCCGATCATTCATCAGGCTTACCCGCAAAGATTTGTTCTCTACCGGCACGGCAGATACGTACACCCGGAACGGATCGGCAGTGGGGTGAACCGAGGCTTGCAATCCAAGGTTCGGGGCTGTTGTTTTGGGCGCATCGTTGTTGGCAAAGGCGGTCTGCACCAACGCAAAGGCGAAAACAAAAACGACTGCGCTGATTGAATTGCGAACGGCACTGCGGAGACCTTTTCCGCTCATGCCTATATTTTGGTTTTTCATGGTAAAGTCTGCTGGTTTGACTGTTTAAAAAGCAAAATTTCAAGAAAATAGGTTGCTCGCTGCATCCGGCCTGACAGAGGCCGTCCTACAGTTTGTTCAAATCGCGGCGGAAGCGTTTGATCAAGTCGCGTTCCTTGCGCGAGACATCGTCGTGGGCGTTGGCAAGGCTTTCCATAATGCCCACAAAATGCCTCTTGGTGTCGTCGTCAAAATGCTTACGATTGGTTTGGAACCGGCGGAAAGCGAAATTGTAAGCTTCCTGCACGGATATGTTGTACCGATCCTGCACCGCAAAGGCTTCCAGCACGACTTTCAATTGCGGCTCGCCGTTCAGCACTTGTAGCACGTTTTCGATTTCTTCCGGCTGTAGCCGTCCGTCTGATTTGGCAAGGGCGTACAGGGCACTGCCCAAGCCCATGTATAGCTCATTTGTGTTTGTCATGGTTCGACGACTGGTTTTGAATGTCGGTAAAAGAAAGACGACCAATACTAATTTTGAATGATTAACGCGTAATATTGGATACAAAATCGCCTGAAAATCAATCGCTTGATAGTATCAAAATATGCAATCAGAATTTTAATTTGGCATAGAAACCAGATTATACTATTCCAAGCAGTAAAGTTACTTTACGTTGATTATCAACATTTTAGTTATACCGACTTGCCCCATCGTATGGACACAAATCTGTCAAACGCCTCATCACCGGGCCTGTGGTTGGCGTTTTCCCGGTCACAGATTGCCACGCGGAGACTTGCGGTGCGGTTCAAGGCTGCCCAAGATTTGTTGGATCAATTCCTCGTGCCGCCGGTAGGCCGCCCGGCAGTGAGCCTCCAACTGCACCGCGATTACGTTGCCCGCGTGTACAGTCACCAGTGCGTCGTAGCGGCCCGTTTGATTGCGGGTGCCGGTGGCTTCCCAAAACGACAGGCGGTTGTAACGGGTTTGGAAAACCAGCCGGTCTTTGGGGCAGTGCCGCTGCGTTAGGGTGTCGAGCAGGTGCTTATTCGCCGGTTGTCGGCCCCGGCTTTTTTGCTTGGTCACGGTCAGCACAAAACCCTCGTCCGGACAGGTGTACACCACGCGTGTCATCGTGTCAGTGGCGTGCGTGTGTTGCCGCCAGCGGGTGGGTACTTGGTACTTTATGCCGTAGGTGTCGTTTTTCACCCACCGCATCGGCTGCACCGGCTCGCCGGGCTGCGCCAACGCCGACGAAGCGAGACAGATCAGCAAAGCCGGTGCAAACAACGGGTTTCTTATCGGGTAAGTTTTCATAGTTGCAAGTCAGGAAAAAGTGGCCGGGGCGATATGCCTTTCGCCAACCTGATGATACAAAAATAAAGTGGCCGCATTAGAGCCGGATTAAAGAGAAATTAGACTTCAATTAGAAATTTGGTGGTAGCCGTTTTGGTCGATTTTTGCCTAAAACGCCTGTTATGCAAAAGCGATTTTTAACAACCCGCAGGGTAAACCGTCTGTAGAAACACAGAAAATTCACAGAAAAAAGCTCCGCAGAAGCAATCCAATTGACAACGTGATTGTCTAACATTTTCCGTTTCGGGCAAAAATTGCCCGAAACGCCGGACTGTAGGGGCGGGGCTTGCCCCCGACACGTCGGGGCAGGCTCCCGCCCGGCACGTCACGCACGGTTCGGACAGCCCTTGGCCGAGCCTGTGCCCAACAGGGCGGGGGCAAGCCCCGCCCCTACGAACCGCACATTCCGGCGTTTTTGAACCAAACGGAAAATGTTGGACAGTCTCAACAAAGTGTCAGGACTGCGCCTACGGAGTTTTTGTTTGGCTTTGCTTCGATTTCCACAGACGGCTCGCCCTGCGGAACTGAAACTGTACGTGACGAGGGGCGTTTTGGGCGAAAATCGCCCAAAACGCTTGTCACCATCCCGCCGCTATGTTCAAGCCAAGCGTGCCGCCGCCCAGCGTCATGCCGCTCCGTTGCCAAGGAATGGCGTAGAACGGCTCCAGCACCATCGCCCCCACGATGCTGACCCGCAATGACATTCCGGTGCTGACCACCGGCACGGGCCGGGCTGTTTCCTGGCCGGGCCAAGCCCGGCCCCAAGCCATGCCGCCATCGGCAAAGAAATTCAGTTCTGAAGGCAGTTTGCCGCTGCGAAGCAACGCCAGCCGGCTCGGGCCGGACAACGACAGCCGTAACTCGGCGTTGGCCACGGCCATGCGGCTGCCCTGCAAGTCGTTGAGCCACACGTCGCCTTCGCCTTGGTACGGCCGCCGCTCGTAGGTGGCCGCCGCATAGCCGCGCACCAGCGTGGGGAAGCCGACGAAAAGCGGCGGCAGGAATCCGCTGGTTGCGTCGCGTCCGTAGCGGGCCGTGTACAGGCCACGCACGGCGAACGTGACCGGGTTGAGCCGGTAGTAGCGGCGGTAGTCGGCGGTGACGGTGTGCATTTGCACCGGGCCGAAGGTGGTTTCGACACCGAAACGGAAACGGTGTCCCTTCAGCGGCGACACCGGCCCCATCACGGAGTTGTCGCCCACGTAGGCCGTGCCCACCTGTCCGGTGAACACGTCGGGCTGGTCGGGCAGCCGCTCCCGTTCCGACCCGACGCGCCTGCCTTGGAAAAAGAACTCGTTGGTTCGGACGGTACGGAAGAAAAAGCGTGAGGCCGACGCACTCACTTCCAGGCGGCGGGTGCGCGAGAAGGGCAGGTAGCTGAACAGCGACAACTGCTGCTCGAAGGTGCGCTGGATGTCGGTCACCCGCACGTCCACGGGCAGGAACCGCCCTTCCTCCACTTCCAGCACGTCCCTGCCGAACCCTTGCCTGCCCGAACGGAAAGGCACGTGCGACAGCGAAACGCCCCAGTTGATGCGCCGCTTCCGGTTCATGTAGGTCACCTGCCCCGACACATCGGTGATTTCGCCGGCCACGGCCAGCCCGCCGCTGATGGTCTTGTTGCCGAGTAAATCGCCCCAAGCCGCGTTCACCCCGCCCGACAGGGCCGTACCGAACCGGTTGCCCGTCAGCCCCACGTCGCTGCCGCCCACGTGGACGAGCCGGAAGCGGGTGCGGTAGGGTTCGGAGGTGGGTGCGTTCGGCGGGAGTTGCGGCTGTTGGGCTTCCGTCGGGCGGGTGGCGTTGAGCCGGGCGGCCACGAAGTCGCGCTGGAAACGGACTTGGGGCGGCAGAATGGCAGCCGTTTCGTCCACCGCAGCCGGGTTCACCCGTTCCCACAACAGTTCGGACGGCTCGCTGCGGTAGATGCGATAGCCTTGCCGCTCAAAGACCGAATACACCACCTGGCCGGTTTCGCGGGCCACGCTCAGGGCAGGCGCGTGAGGCGTGATGCCCGTGATGCCGGTGAAATACCGCGTGAGTTGGTACAGTGCCCCGCTGTACGGATTGACGGCGTACAGGTTGCGGTGGCCGTCCCGGTCGGAAAGGAAATAGACGGTCTGGTTATCGGTGCCGAAGACAGGGTTGAGGTTGTTGGCTCCCCCGAACACTGGCAGGATGCGCGTGGTTTCGGTGGGCAGGTCGTAGAGGGCCAGCCGGTGGTCGAAGGCGTGCGGGCGGTTGTCGCGTTTGGCGGCACGGTCGGTGACAAACACCAGCGTGCGGCCGTCGGGCGACCACGCGGGTTGCAGTTCCGAGGTCACGTCGTTGGTCAGTTGGCGCACGTCGCCCGTCACCAAATCGTACAGGTACAGGTCGTTTTGCCCATTCACCAGTCCGTTCATGGCGATGTGCCGACCGTCGGGTGACCACGCCGGGTTGCTGAAAGCAGGTACGCCCGGCACTTCGATTTCACGTTGGATGCGACCGTTGCGCACGTTCAGGATCACCAATCGGTTCTTTCCTCTTGCAAACACCACAAAGGCAAACCGGCGGCTGTCGGGCGACCACGCCCCGGCCGACTCCAAGTAACTGATGGCATCGAAGTGGGCGTGGCGCATCGTACTGGCCAGCTTGTGCAGCACCCGGCCCGTCTTGGCCTCGGCCAAGAACAGGTCAATGGAGAACATCCGTTTTTCCGACAGGTAGGCCACGTAGCGTCCGTCGGGGCTGACCGACGGAGCCAGTTGCATCCTTCCGCCCGCACCGGCGGGCAGCACGGCCTGCGCGGTGGCGGGCTGGCGGTCGAACGGAACAAAGCTTTCGCGCAAGGCTTGGTGCCACATTCGGTTGAACTCCGGCACCGATACGCCCAGCACCCGCTGGATGGCGGCCTCGTATCCGAAACGGGCCGACTGCAAAAACAGCGGACGCACCGTTTGCTCGCCCCAGCGGCCCGTCACGTAGGCCCAGAACGCGTGCCCCCAACGGTAGGGAAAAAAACGCGGCTGCCCGGTCAGGTCGGCCAAGGTGGGCAGGTCGTCGTGGGCCACCGCATCGCGCAGCCACAGGGCGGTGTGGGCATCCACCGGCCCAATGGACAGGTACTCGGCCATGCCCTCCACCACCCACAGCGGCAAATCCATCATGTCGGCAATGCTCAGCGAGTCGCCGCCGCCGGCCATCATCTGGAACTGCAGGGCGTGGACAATCTCGTGACCCAACACGTGGTCGGTCTGGGCGTTGGCTTTCATCACCGGCATCACGATGCGGTTTTTCAACCCCTCGGCGAAGCCGCCCGTGCCGGGGTCAAGGTTGCCGCCCGTCACATTGGTTTGCTGGAAATCGGCGTGGTTGGCATAGAAAAGGATGGGATTGCGGAACGGGATGGAGTCGCGCAGCACGTTGCGGTGCAACTGGTACCAGTATTCGCCTTGGGTGGCCCAGTAGTTGCGCACCGAGTCGTTGGCGAAATAATACAGCCACTCAAAGTTGTCTGTCCGGTATGTTCGGAAGTCGAAGGCCCGATAACCTATTTTGTTTTGCCCGAAGTATTGCCCCTTGCACTCGGCGTAAAAAAACAGCCCGGCGGCAACCAGCCCCAAAAACAGCCAGTTGAAACGCCGCTGCTGGTGCTTGTCAAAGAATATATCCAGTCGCTTCATAGTCTTGAAAAAAATGGTTGTTGTCATGACCAAGCCTTGCAACATCGAAGGCCGCCCAAATCTACAGTCGCCTGATTAGAAGCGGATTAAGCAAGAATTAGAAACGAATTAGAATTTGCGGCAACCCGTGACGGAGTGTATGAAAAAAACACCCGGTCATGCCGGAGGAACCCTGTACGGTTCCAGTCCGGCACGACCGGGTGAAGCAACGGATTACTGAACGGTTGGTCGAATCGGCTTTTTGGGCGAATTTTGCTCAAAACGCCTTTCTGCTCAGAACCAAGATTTGCAGAATTGACAGAAAAAACGAAAATCAATATCGAATGCGAACATCAAGTTGAAAGAACGATTGTTTTCGGCTCTGGGGCGGTCAACCTTTGG
>JALOMD010000206.1 GCA_025455595.1 Cytophagales bacterium
GTTAAACGTTCAAAGAACCGCCACGCACGAAATCTCCACGTTCACGTCCTTGGGCAGTCGGCTCACTTCCACCGTTTCGCGGGCGGGCGGGGCTTGGTCGAAATAGCTGCCATAGACCTCGTTGATGGCAGCGAAGTTGCCCATGTCTTTCACAAAAATGCTGCATTTGACCACGTTGTCGAAGTCGGCACCGGCTTCGCGGAGGATGAACCGCAGGTTGCGCATCACTTGGTGCGTTTCGATGACGATGCCTTCGCCGGTGAGCAGTTGGCCCGTGGCTTGGTCAAGGGCGATTTGCCCCGATACGTACAAAGTGTCGTTCACTTGTACCGCTTGGCTGTACGGCCCGATGGGTTCCGGTGCCTCGGGCGAGTAGATGATGGTTTTGGTCATTTTGCGATTCGTTTAGCGTTTGGCGTTTACCGTTAAAAAGCGTTGCTTCGTAACAAAAACTGTCGCAACTTAATGGATTTGACCTTAAAACGCCAAACGCCAAACGTTAAACACCAAACGTTAAACGTTAAACGCTGAACGTTTGCGAACGAGGTAGTATATCGGTACGCCGAGCAGTACGATGCCCAAGCCGCGAATGGTGAACTCGTATTTGTAATATAACACACTGATACAAAAGCCGGTAGCCAAAACAATGTAAAGTATCGGTAGAAACGGGTAGCCCCAGGACTTGTACGGACGCGGCGCGTCGGGGCGGCGGATGCGCAGCACGAAAACACCCAGGATGGTGAGGATGTAAAACAAAATGGTGGCGAACATCACGTAGTCGAGCAGGTTGCCGTAGGAGCCGCTCAGGGCCAGCAGGCAGGACCACACGCCTTGGAAAATCAACGCATTGGCTGGCACGCTGTTGCGGTTCAGTTTGGCGGCTTGGGCAAAAAACAGCCGGTCGTTGGCCATGGCGTAATAGACCCGGCCACCCGCCAAGATCAGTCCGTTGATGCAGCCGAACGTGGACACCATCACCAGCACCACGATGAAATACGTCCCCGACGAGCCGGCCACCTTGTCCATCAACGCCGCCGCCACCCGTTCGGAAGGGGCGTTTTGAATTTCGGTCAGCGTCAGGTTGCTCACGTAGGCCAAGTTGATGAACACGTAAATCAACGCCACCGCGCCGGTGCCGACGGCCAGCGACAAGGGCAGGTTGCGCTGCGGATTCTTGACCTCGCCCGCCGTGAAAGTGATGTTGTTCCACGCGTCGGACGAGAACAGCGAGCCGACCATCGCCGAGAAAAAAACGCCGATCAGTGCAAACGGGGCCAGGTTTTTGCCGTCGGCCCGCGAAAAATCCCACACCGGCTGCGTTACGCCCGTTCCGGTGCTTTTGCCGTCGGCCCGCGAAAAATCCCATACCGACTGCGTTACGCCCGTTCCGGTGGCCAACGTGTACAAGCCGATGACAATGATGACCAACAACGAGCCGATTTTGGCGAAGGTGAACAGGTTTTGCACAAACGCCCCCGTCTTGATGCTGCGGAAGTTGAGCCACGTGAGCAGTACGATGCACGCAATGGCCAATAGTTGCTGCGTGGACACTTGCAGCCAACCTGCATCAAGCAGCAGGTTTTCGGCGGCCACGGCGGGGAAGAACACGCCCGTGAACTTGGCGAAGGCCACTGCCACCGCCGCGATGGTGCCCGTCTGGATGACGGCAAACAGCGTCCAGCCGTACATGAACGCCACCAGCGGATTGAACGCTTCCTTCAAATACACGTACTGCCCGCCCGCCTGCGGCATCATCGCGGCCAGCTCGCCGTAGCTCAACGCCCCCAGAACCGTCATCAGCCCGCTCACCACCCACGCCAGCAGCAGCCAGCCCGTTGACTGCAGCTCGCCGGCCATGCCCGCCGACACGATGAAAATGCCGGAGCCGATCATGGAACCCATGATGAGCATAACCGAATCGAGCAAGTTGAGCGACTTTTTGGGTGTTTCAGACATTTTGAAGTACGAGTTTAATTCAGAATTATGAATTCAGAATTCAGACAGCGTTTTGGGCAAAAATTGCTTAAAACGCCTAATTCTTTGTGTTTTTGCGAATTTCCTTTGCGTGAAAATCTCCCGCAAAAGGCTGATGACTGATGACTCACGACTCAACACTCACGACTTACCACTCACGACTTACCACTCACGACTAATCACTAACCACTGTCCCCGGCAAGATGCGAAACGTGGGCGTAGCATCCAAACCGAACAGCTCGTCCGGCAGCGTTTGGGCGGCAAGGAAGGAATTTGTATGTTTGGCAGGAAAAAGGAAGTACGATTTCATGCGGTACGAAGATTCGGCGAAACCATACAAAATAATCGGAGGAAGCAAGTTGAACCGTTGTGATACATTTCCGCCAGCAAAGTGTTTTAAGCAAAAATCGCCCAAAACGGCACAGGCTAAATGTACACCCCGACCACGCCCATTGCGTGGCAGGCGTGTCGGGGCATGTGCTACCATTCGTACTTCGTAAATCGTAATTCGTACTTATAAATGGTTTATCTCAGGGGCCTGTTCGGCTTGGCGTTTTTGATTGGCGTAGCTTACCTTTTTTCCGGAAACCGCCGTAAAATTGACTGGAAACTCGTAGGCACGGGCGTGCTGCTGCAAGTCATTTTCGGTTTTCTGGTCATCCGGGTGGACATGGTGACAGCAGGCTTCGACTGGATCAGCAAGGGGTTTGTCCGGTTTCTGGATTTTTCGGCCGAGGGAGCGCATTTTCTCTTCGGCGACTTGGCCCGCGACTTCCCGCCCAACGATGCCAGTGCCACGCACCGGCTGGGCTACCTGTTCGCGTTTCGCGCCTTGCCCACGGTCATTTTCTTCTCGACGGTTACGTCAGGGCTGTACTACTTGGGCGTGTTGCAAAAAGTGGTGTACGGCATTGCGTGGGTGATGTCGCGCACCATGCGGTTGTCGGGAGCCGAAAGTTTTTCGGCGGCAGGCAACATTTTTTTGGGTCAAACCGAAGCCCCTTTGCTGGTGCGGCCGTTTGTGCCCACCATGACCCGTTCCGAGCTGCTTTGCCTGATGATTGGCGGCATGGCGAACATCGCCGGGAGCGTCATGGGTGCCTACGTCAACTTCTTGGGTGGCGACAGTCCGGCGGCGAAAGCCGAGTTTGCGGCGCATTTGCTCAGTGCGTCCATCATGAGTGCCCCGTCAGGCATCCTGATTTCCAAGGTGTTGCTGCCCGAAACCGACAGCATTGACCAAAAATTGGTAGTTCACAAAGAGCAACTCGGCGTAAACCTGATTGATGCCATGTCCATCGGGGCCGCTGACGGACTGAAACTGGCCCTTAACATCGGTGGCATGTTGATTGCCTTCATCGCCGTGGTGTTCATGCTCAACGCCGGGCTGTCGGGCATCGGCGAACTGACGGGCCTCAACAAGTGGGTGCAAGCCTCGACGGGCGGGGCGTTCAAGGCGTTTTCGATGGAGTACATTTTCGGGCAGTTTTTTCGGATTTTCGCCTTCGTGATGGGCATCGAATGGAAAGACACGCTGCTGGTGGGCAGTTTGCTCGGGCAAAAAACCGTTATCAATGAGTTCGTGGCCTACGTGAGCCTGGCCGACATGCAGCGCAACAACCTGATTTCGCCCCGCTCGGTGGTGATTTCGACCTACGCGTTGTGTTCGTTCGCCAACTTCAGTTCCATTGCCATCCAAGTGGGCGGCATCGGCAACATGGCCCCCAACCAACAGGCCAACCTGTCGCGCCTCGGCATGACGGCCCTGCTCGGCGGCACGCTGGCAACGATGATGACGGCCACCATCGCGGGGACGTTGATTGAATGAGTGAATGATAGAATGAATGAATAGTAGAATGAGGCGTGATTTGGGCGATTTTTGCTCAAAACGTCCGTTTTCAAGTTCGTCATTCGGCGTTCATTATTCGTCATTGACTGTGATGAGAACGCGGCGTTTTAAGTAAAAATCGCCCAAAACGGCGAACGAAAAATACATTCACTCATTCTCTCACTCAATCATTCATTCATTGAACGTATGGAAATCTTTACCGGACTTGACGTAGGCGGCAGCAGCCTGAAATTCGGCTTGGTAAGCAGCGAGGGCGAACTGCTTGAGAAGAAGAAAGTCCCCGTGAAGCAACTGCGGGCCGCAGGCGACTTGGCCGACGGCGTGGTGGGTGCCGTGGCCGACTGGCTCAAAGACCATCCGCAAGTGCAGCACGTGGGCATCGGCGTGCCAGGCATGATCTCGCAAGACCGCCGCGCCTTGATGGAACTGGCCAACATGCCCGAACTCAACGGCCTGCCGCTGCTCGACCTGCTGGAAAAACGCAATCCGAAAATCGTCTTCCATCTCGAAAACGATGCCAACGCGGCCGCCCTCGGCGAATACTATTTCTCCGGCCATAAAATGCCCGAAAACTTCCTGCTCGTCACGCTGGGCACGGGCATCGGCAGCGGACTGATCATCAACCACCGGATTTTCAAAGGGGCAGACGGCAACGGACTGGAACTGGGCCACATCGTGAGCAGCAACGGCCGCAGCATTGAGCAGAACATCGGCAAGGCCGGCTTTTTCGCCAAGGCCAAGGAACTGGTCAAGGAAAACAAGAGCAAAACCAAACTCCGCGATGCCGACAAACTTGACGACGACATATTGCTCGAAGCCGCCCGCGACAACGACCCGGTGGCCCTGAAAGCCTTTGCCTACTACGGCAAGCACCTCGGCGAAGCCTTGGCCACGGCCGCGTACATTCTTGACGTAAAGACGTTTTTCGTCGGCGGCGGCGTGGCCAAGGCCTATCCGTTCATGGAAGAAAGCGTGCTGGCCTCCATGCGCCGCTACCTCACGCCCTACTACTTGGACAAACTCGAAATCCGAACCGCCGTGCTGCGCAACAACGCGGGCATCCTCGGCGCGGCGGCGTTGTGCTTCAAGTAAGTGGTAAGTGACGAGTCGTAAGTAGTTAGTAGGCGTTTTGGATGAAAATTGCCCAAAACGTTCTCGTCTGAACTGTGATTCTAACGTGATTTCCGTGACGGGCATGATTGCCCGGTTTTCAATCAAGGCAATCCTTTAATCCTAAAATCAAGGTTCTGACAAATGCGTTTTGGGCAAAAATTGCCTAAAACGCTTTCTTCTGTTTTTCTGCCACGCCTCTCCCCTATGCTGACTTGAATCATTCGTCGTTGTGGTCGGCATCATTCTTTCGGGGCGGTTCGGGTAACACATTTGCAAAAAGCCCCCTCCCGGCCTCCCCCAAGGGGGAGGAGTTTTAAGCCCCCTCCTTCGGAGGGGTTGGGGGAGGCCCCAACTTAAAGCCTCTATGCCATGAAAACCATTCTCGTTCCGCTCGACTTCTCCACTTGTGCCCGTGGCGCGGCCCGCTATGCCATCCGCTTGGCCGCCCAAACCGGCGACAAACTTGTGTTTTTCCACAGCACTTTCTTGGAAATCCCGACCCGAAGCTCGAAGGAAGCGTACCAACAGGCCGTGCGGCGGGAAATCGAAAAGCAAACCGCCCGGCTGGACAAGGAAGTGAACGGACTGTACCGGGCCGCGGCCCTGCCGCGAGACGCGAAAGGCGACGATTTGCTCGTGAAATTCGGCTTGTCGTTCAAAGACAACGTGTTCGAAGCCGCCCAAGAAACCAAAGCCCAACTGATTGTAATGGGCACCCAAGGGGCCAGCGGCCTGAGCAAAATGCTTTTCGGCAGCAACACCGCCAGTCTGATTGCCGCCTCGCCGGTGCCGGTGCTGGCCGTGCCGACGGGCCAGCGTTTCCACCCCATCCGCAAGCTGATTTACACCACCGACTTGTCGGATATAGGTCGCGAGTTGCCGGTGCTTTTCCCGTGGGCCAACGCCGTCGGAGCCAGCATCGAAGCGGTTCACTTCGACTACGGCTGGAACCACCCCGACAACCCGCAGGCCCGCTTCGACGAAGTCGCCGGGCGGCCCGGTGCGCCGGTCTGCCGGTTGCAGATGCTGAAGGCCGACATCGACCAGTCGCTGGAGGAAAACCTGCGCCGGTATTTGGACAAGCAGCGCGGCTTCGTGCTGGCTTCGTTCACCTCCGACCGGGATTTCTTCGAGAAAATCCTGCTCGGCAGCCTCACCCGCGACTTGGCCCACAAGCTCAACTTCCCGCTGCTATCGGTTCGCAAGGCGACGCTTTGATAATCAGCCTTTTGTTTTTGAAAAATCTCTATCTTGCGTCTGTTGTGTTTTGAGCAAAATTTACCCAAAACGCACGCGAGTTGTCAGTCATTATGTTTATGTGCTATCAACCGAATTCAGCCGACCAACAACCGACAAAACATGGCCTTTCCAGCAACCAGCCGAATCAAGCCGAAACAGAAAATCCCCGAATATTTCGTCAAGGAAGAGATGGACGGAGTGCCTTATTATTACAAAGGCTTTCGCAAGGTATTGGCAAGAGAAAACACTTTGGATGAGATTATGGGCCGTAGCGTATTGCAGGCCGTCATACTTGATGTAATCAAACGGTTTCTGTACGGCCGTTTGTCAAACGAGTACATTATCGCCTCGAACGAAGCGGGGCTGCACCTGAAATTGAACGACAACGTTGCCAACGACATTGCCATCTATCAGAAGGATGATGTGAAGGACTTGTTCTCCAAAAAGTATTTCGACGTGCCTCCGAAATTCGTTATCGAAGTGGACATAGATGTGGAAGCTGAGGTCGAAAAATCACAAGAATTACAGTACGTACTGAAGAAAACAGAGAAAATGCTTCATTTCGGCGTTCCGAAAGTGGTTTGGGTGTTTTCGGAAGACAGGAAAATCATGTTGGCCGAACCGAACCGGGACTGGATTATCACTTCTTGGAACACGGACATCGGATTGATGGATGACATTGTGTTAAACTTGGAAAGCTTGCTCAAGGAGAACGGCATTTTGTGAATAACTGATGTTGCGCACGTATTCAGAAGATGGCAGGGCTAGGCCCCTTTTGGGAATGCAAATCCATAGGCTACGAAGACGGCAGGGCCAACGCCCTTTGCGAACAATTTCAAGGGGCGTTAGCCCCGCAGTCTTCATGGAACCCGGACGCAACACGGGCAAAAGGGGCGTGGCCCTGGCATCTTCATGGCTGTGCGGATACGTTTTTCTTTCAAAACCATGAAAATGCGTTTCAGGCAATTTTGACCGAATCCGTGCGTAACATCAGTTTGTAATGCCAAAAGCGTTTTGGGCAAAAATTGCTTAAAACGGCGGATTG
>JALOMD010000207.1 GCA_025455595.1 Cytophagales bacterium
TCGGGATGCAACCCAGTGTTTCGGCAAAATCAGCCTCGAAACGGAAAATAACAGACATTTTGAAGTATGATTTACGAGGTACGATTTACGAATTTAATTGGGAATTGTGAATTCAGAAATTAAAGATTTGACTTCGCAAAATCTGAGCAGCGTTTTGGGCAAAAATCGTTCAAAACGCCGTTTCTGTGCTTGACGAAAACACAGTTGTTCGGCGACTTTTGATATTTCCTATATTTGGCCGTAAACACACAACCGCCCGCCGTCACATGGACAAAATTCCGCTCACCAACTTCATCCGCAGCCATTTTCCTGCGCCGACAACAGTACTGGAAACCATAGCCGCGCAATTCGAGGAGAGGCACTTTGCCAAAGGCGAGTTTTTCCTCAAGGAAGGCAAAACCAGCGAGTATCTGTTTTTGGCCGACGGCCTGATGCGGGCGTTTGCACATGATACCAACGGCAACGAAGTGACCACTTATTTCTATCCCAAAAACCGGGTCGTTTTTGAAGCCGCGTCTTTTTTCATGCGCACCGTCTCCGCCGAAAACATACAGGCCTTGACTGACTGTACAGGTTATTCCGCCGATTTCGACAGGCTCAACAAGCTTTTTCACGGCTTGCCTGAATTCCGGGAATTCGGGCGGCTCATGCTGGTCAAAGAGTTTGTGGCGTACAAACAACGTACATTGGCAATGATTAACAAAACCGCCGAGGAACGCTACTCCGAACTGCTGGAAACGCACAAGGAAGTATTTCAATTTGCTCCGCTCAAGCAAATTGCCTCTTACCTTGGCGTAACCGACACCTCTCTGAGCCGCATCAGACGCGAGTTTGCCAAAAAAGGACAATTGTAAGTCCGGGTTGTCAATTGCGGTTGTGCAAACCGCTGTTTCTTGTCATTTGGCAAGTGTGGAGGCGGCCTTTCGTGCTTTCCTTTGCGTATCGTTCATCATAAGTTTTGCAACAATGGAAACACTTCCCCTTTACGTATCTCTCGTTTTCGGTGCCACGGTTTTGCTGGCTTTATTCATTTCCTACAAGGCGACCCGCTCTTCCACTGCTTTTCTATTTGCCGTCTTGGGTTGGTCGGCCGTACAGGCGGTGCTGGGTTTGTCAGGTTTTTATACAGACATCCACGCTACGCCGCCCCGGTTTCCGTTGCTTGTATTGCCGCCTGTCATTGTCATGGCTGTGCTTTTCAGCACACGGGGCGGCAGGCATTTTGTTGACAGTCTTGACAGCGGGTATCTCACGCTGTTGCACATTGTCCGCCTTCCCGTAGAGCTGGTTTTGTTCTGGCTTTTCGTACACGAAGCCGTGCCCGAACTAATGACTTTCGAGGGACGAAACTTCGACATCCTTTCGGGTATTACTGCGCCGGTTGTGTATTTTTACAGAAAACGGTTGGGTCGCGCATTGTTGCTGGTGTGGAATTTTGCCTGTCTGGGACTGTTGCTCAACATTGTGTTCAATGCCCTTTTGTCGGCACCTACGCCGCTTCAGCAGTTCGCCTTTGACCGGCCCAACATTGCCGTGCAATTTTTTCCTTTCGTCTTGCTGCCGTCTGTCGTGGTGCCGTTGGTTTTGTTTGCGCACTTGGCTTCCATTCGGCGGCTCTTGTCAGTCAAGAAAACACAGCCTGCGTGAGAAAAAGCGTCTTCGCCCTTTTCCAAAAGGCGTGTCACTGCCGTTTTGGGCAAAAATTGCCCAAAACGGCAACTTGCAACTTTCCAGCCCGTAGCCTTTCAAGCTGTCGGTTTATTTGCTTACTTTCGGTTTGTCGTACCAAACCGCTTAAAAACATGAGACAGTTGTTAATTGCCGCTGTATTGTTGACAATCGGCCCGTTGGCTTTGGCCCAAAAGAACGCAAGCTGCTGCCAAATGCCCGATGCCGACGCAATGGCCCGGTTCACCGCCGACCCGGCGTTCGTCGCCAGCCACGCCGCGCCGCTGCCTTACGTCTATGCGGGCAAAGACGGCGCGATGATTACCTTCGCCACGCCCGACGGCACCAAGGCCAACGCCTTTGAAATCAAGGCCAAACAGAAGTCGGACAAATACCTGCTGGTGTTCCAAGAGTGGTGGGGCCTCAACGACCACATCAAACGCGAGGCCGAGAAATACTACAACGACCTCGGCGGCATGGTGAACGTGCTGGCCCTCGACATGTACGACGGCAAAATAGCCACCGACCCGCAGACGGCGGGCAAATACATGAACGAGGCCAACGCCACCCGCTTGGATGCCATCACCAAAGGGGCCATCGCCTACGCGGGCAAAAACGCCCAAATCGCCTCGGTGGGCTGGTGCTTCGGCGGCGGACGGTCGTTGCAGGCAGCTTTGCTCGGCGGCAAGCAGGCCGTGGGCTGCGTGATGTTCTACGGAATGCCCGAAAAAGACGTGAACCGCCTGAAAACACTGAACACGGACGTGCTGGGGCTGTTTGCCGGCCGCGAGAAGTGGATTTCGCCCGAAGTGGTGGCGCAGTTCGAGAAAGACATGAAAACCGTCGGCAAAACGGTGACCGTGAAAAGTTTTGATGCCGAGCACGCCTTCGCCAACCCAAGCAACCCAAACTTCGACAAAGAGAAAGCCGAAGAAGCTTACAAAATGGCGTTGGATTACCTGAAAAACAGACTGAAAGTGTAAATTGAGGTCAGAGGTCAGAAGTAAGAGGTCAGAGACGTTTCTCCATACGGACGGCCGACAGGCGTTTTGAGCAAAAATCGCCCAAAACGCCTGTATTTTCGGATTCAGTTGAAACGTCATTGCGAGCCGGAACGAAGTGGAGGCGCGGCAATCTCTCACGGAGCCACGCGCCTGTCAAGCCGAAGGCATGAAGCCTCGGGAAGAGCCATTCGCCGAGCCTATGCCGAACAAATTGCCACTCCCGCCGTGGCGGGATCGCAATGACGGACATTTCTTGCGACGTTTTAGGCAAAAATCGCCCAAAACGCCACTGACGACTGACCACTTTTTAACCCTACTCCCAAAAGAACATGAAAAAGCTTTCCCGCAAACGTTTCCTCCAGCAGTGCGGTGCCTTGGGTGCCGCCGCCGCATTGTCGCCTTTGCCTTCGGTGGCCGCCTCGGTTCGCGTCGTGGCCGACAAGAAAATCCGCGTCGGGGTCATCGGCTGCGGCAGCGTGTCGGGCATGTACTTGCCGCATTTGTCCAAGTCGCCGTTCGTGGAATTGGTTTCGGCGTGCGACATCATCCCCGAACGCGCCAAGAAAGCCGCCGAAAAATACCGCATCGCCAACCACTATCCGCACATTGACCAGATGCTGGCCGGTGCGCCGTTCGATTTGTTCGTCAACCTGACCAACATGCAGGAACACGGCCGCCTGAACCGACAGGCGTTGATGGCGAACAAGCACGTGTGGAGCGAAAAACCGATGGCCAACACCTACCGCGAAGGCCGTGACTTGCTGGACTTGGCCCGCCAACGCAAGTTGCGCATTTGGGGGGCACCGGCCGTGGTGAACAGCCCGCAGTTTGCGTTCATGGCCAAAACCATCAACGAGGGCAAGCTCGGCAAGGTGGCGGCGGCCCATGCGCATTACGGGCACCTCGGCCCTACGTGGTCGGCGTTTTTCTACGAAAAAGGCGGCGGCAGCCTGCCCGACTTGGGCGTGTACAACCTCGCCACGCTGACGGGCTTGCTCGGCCCGGCGGTGTCGGTGGTGGCGATGACGAACGTGATTACACCCGCCCGCAAAACGGACGACAAAGGCGAGATAAAAGTGGTGGCCGAAGACAACGCCATGGTGCTGATGGCCCACGCCAGCGGGGCGTTGTCGCACGTGCAGTGCGGCTTCAACTACTTCGACCCGTATGGACACGAAGGCAGCGGACAGGAACGCCCCACGATTTCGCTGGTGGGCACGCGGGGCGGCATGCACCTGATCGGCTACGACTGGAAGCCGTTCGGCGTGGATTTGGCGACGCTGGACGACGAAAAAGGCAAGCGTTATGCCACCGATTCGGGCGGTTACGTATGGGAGCAAGGCGCGTCGGTCATCGCCGAATGTCTGGCTACGGGCAAGGAGCCGCTCATCAACGCCGAACACGCCCTGCACGTGCTGGAGGTCATCGAAGCCGCCCGCGAGTCGCAAGCCAGCGGCCGCCGCATCACGCTGCAATCCACGTTCAGATGGCCGGTGGTTTAATTCAGAATTATGAATTCTGAATTCTGAATTGACTTTATCTCAAAAACACAAGGCGTTTTGGGCAAATTTTGCCCAAAACGCCAGTAGCAAAACACAGCCGCAAGCCTCTATCAGTCTGTGTTCTGAATTCCAAATTCTGAATTCTGAATTAATTTCTCGTATTCTATCTCCAGTGTCTTTTGCTTGGTGATGTCGCGGGAGAAGACGTAGAGGCCGAGGACGGTGTTCTCGGCGTTCAAAATGGGGCCGAGCAGGTATTGCCGGTAGCAGTCCTCGCCCGCCACGACGCTCTTGGAGGTGAACTCGTATTTCTCGCCGGCCAACGCCCGGTCGTAGTGGGCTTTCCATTCGTCGCGGACGCTGCCCAAGTAATCCAGTGCGTTCACCCCTTCCCGAAAACTGTTAAACTGCGAGTTGACATAGCGGCGGCGCAACATTTCGTTCATGAAAATGACGCGGTATTGCGTGTCCAACGCCGTAATCGAGTCGTCAGTACTGTTGATAATGGCCTGTAGGTTGGCCTCTTTCTGAGCCACTTCGTGCTGCATCCGCGCCATTTCTTCTTGTGTAGCGGCCATTTCCTCCATGTTCTGGCGCATTTCCTCTTCCTGGGCACGCAGGGCCTCGGTTTGTAGGCGGGTTTCGTCGAGCAGGCGTTGGGTACGGGCGGCGGTTTGGGCCGTCCCGACGGAAGTTGCCATCGTTTCGGCAATTTTTTCGACAAATTCTATCTCATGGGCTTCAAACGCACGGAACGAAGCCAGTTCCAGCACGCCTTCGAGCCGGTCGTTGGCGAGCAACGGCACCAACACCGCGCAAGTGGGCGTGGCCTTCCCCAGCCCGGAAGTAATATTGACATAATCGGCCGGGATGTCGGTCAGGAAAACCGTGTCTTTTTCCAAGCAAACTTGCCCAAGCAATCCCTCGCCGATTTCCACGCGTTTTTGCTGGTGTTTTTTGCGTTCGTAAGCGTAACAAGACACCAATTGCAGGTGTGCATCGTCAGGGTTGTCGTCGTTGAGCAGGAAAAAGCCGCCTTGGTTGGCCCGCAGGTATTTGATAAGTTGCGACAAGAATGTGTCGGCCAGCGTTTGGAAATCGCTGCCGTTGCGGTGGATCAGCTCGCCAAACTGCGCCAAGCCGTGCGTCACCCATTCGCGGCGACGGTCTTCCTCGGCCACGGCTTGCAACTTGCGTTGCGTGCGGCGCAGGGCCTTCACCAAGAAATAATCCGATTCGTTTTCGGTAACTTTATCGAATTTGCCAATTTCAATGTCATGAATGATTTGCTCGGCCAAGTATAATTCTTCGGCGAGTTGATTAAGTTCTGTCGCAATCTTGCCTATTTCGTTGTTTTTCAAATAGTTGACGTGTTGCTGGTGGTCGCCTTGTGCCACTTTCTCGGCCACTTTGCCGATGTGCAGCAAGGGGCGCAGCACTTGCGTTCTGAGCAAAAAATAAATAATTCCGGCTATGGTGCAGTTCAGCAACAGTACGGTTTCGTCGGCGTAGCTTTGCGGGTTGTGAGAAGCAAGGTAATTGGCAGAGATGGCGATGAGCATCAGGCCCAGCACAATGGAAAACACGTGCCGGAGGGTCAGGGTACGATTTGTTTTTTTCAAGGTTCCTCGATAGAAAAAATGAGCAAATAGCTTTCCGGTAAAGTTGACCAGAAATCTATATTTGGCTAACATGTTTTCGGCCAGCCGGTTACGATGTAAGTTCTCCGAACAACTTGCTTCAAAAGACGACACCAATCCGCAGCAAACCGCCCAACACACACCGTTTATGCGGTAGCCGTGCAGCATGCCGTATTTTTCCGCCG
>JALOMD010000208.1 GCA_025455595.1 Cytophagales bacterium
TGCAGCATGTCCTCGGCGGCGGGCAGCAGCGATTCGCTGGCGGGCGGTTCGGGCACGCATTCCGACACGACGACTATTTCCGTCGGCTGGCTGTGCGCACTGCGCCGCGACACGCCGAGGCGGTGCCGCAGTTGTCTTTCGCTGCCGTCTTTGTGCCGCACCGCCGACTGCCATTCCGAAATTCCGGAAAAATTGCCCGAAACGCCGTTGCCGTTGACCGTAGGGTTTTCAATTTGACCGTTTTGGGCGTTTTGGGTAAAAAACGCCCAAAACGCCAGAGGAACCTCGCCCAGCAGCAAACGGCTGTCGGCGAGCTTCGCTTCCTCGGCGGTATAGCCGAGCAGTTCGGTGAGCCGGTCGTTTGCGTACAGCACGCGTTGGTCGGCCAAGCGGTGGACGTGAATCAGACAGGGCGAAAGCTGCGCGGCAAGGCGCAGCCAGTCATCGGTAGAAGCATCTGTGTCCTGCACGGATAGGGGGTGATGAGTCGTAAGTGGTTAGTGGTCAGTGGTTAGTCGCAAGTGGTAAGTCGTAAGTAACAAGAGATGGCTTGTGTCACTGATTCTAACTGAGAAATCGCAACGTCACTTACCACTTGCGACTTACCACTTGCCACTCACTACAAATTATAGCTTTTCAGTTTGTTGTACAACGTCTTGCGGTCAATGTCGAGGATTTTGGCCGCCTTGCTTTTGTTGAAGTTCACCTGCTTCAACACGTCCAGAATCATCTCGTACTCGGCACCGTGGGCCACGTCTTTCAAGCTGCCTTTGCGGGCGGCCAAGCTCAGGGCAGCCTCGGCGGGGTCTTCAGGCATCAGCGACCCGGCACTGATGTTGAGCGGAGCAAGGGGCGCGGCCGGAGGCTCGTCGGCAAACTGGAGCTTGGAATAGTTGGAAATCTCAAACGGCAGCGTACGGGCTTCAATCATGTCGCCGTCGCTGAGCAGGGTGGCGCGTTTGATTACGTTCTTGAGTTCGCGCAGATTGCCCGGCCACGGATACCGCATGAAGTACGAAACCACGTCTTCACTGAATCCTCTGACATTTTTGCCCAGTTCGGCGTTAGTGGTTTGCAGGAAATGCATGGCGAATGTCATGATGTCCTCCTTGCGTTCGCGGAGCGGCGGCACGTCAATGCTGAACTCGTTGAAACGGTGGAACAAGTCTTCGCGAAACTTGCCGCTGCGGCAGGCATCGGTGAGTTTCTCATTGCTGGCCACCAAAATGCGCACGTCCAACGGGATTTCCTTCGTGCTGCCGATGCGTTTCACGCGGCGTTCCTGCACCACGCGGAGCAGGGCCACTTGCACATCGTACGACAGGTTGGCTACTTCGTCCAAGAACAGCGTGCCGCCGTTGGCCTGCTCAAAGTGTCCGATTTTGGTGTTCAGCGCACCCGTGAACGAGCCTTTCTCGTGCCCGAACAGTTCGCTGTTGGCCAAGTCGCGCGGGATGGCCCCGCAGTCCATCGCCACAAAGGGCTGGTCGCGGCGTTTGCTGCGTTTGTGGATTTCGCGGGCGATGGCCTCCTTGCCCGAGCCGCTTTCGCCGTAGATGATCACGCTGTAGTTGGTCGGGGCCACGAGGTCAATCTGCCGGTACAGTTCGCGGGAAGTCGGGTCGTTGCCGAAGATAAACTCGCTGTTGAACTTGAACGTCCGCGAAGGCTTGTTGTCAACGGGCGGTGCCACGGCTTCCACAACTGCGTGTTCGGTTTCGTCGGCGGCGGGAACGGCTTGGCGGGTTTCTTTCTCGCGGGCATCTTCCAAGGCCCGGCGCACCGTGAGCAGGATTTCGTCCGGAAACAAGGGCTTGGTCACGTAATCGTAAGCACCGAGACGCATCACGTCCACGGCCACCTTGATGTCGGAATAGCCGGTAATGACAATGACCGGCACTTGCGGGTGCTTTTCTTTGATTTTGGTCAGGATTTCGCCGCCGGTCATGTCGCCGAGGCGAAAATCGGTCAGCACCAAGTCGGGCTTGGAATCATGCAGCATTTGCAGGCTGTCTTTTCCAGAATTGGCCACCTGTACGTCAAACTGGTGTTTGTTCAGAAATCGCTTCAAGAGCAAACAGATGTCAAGGTCGTCGTCAACCACCAAGATTTTGTTCATAGGGACGTTCTTTCAATTATGAATTGTGAATTCGGAATTATGAATTTGGGATTTCAGGTTGGGGAGTTTTGAGCAAAAATTGCCCAAAACGTCACTCGTAAGTACTTGGTCATTAGTATTTAGTCCGACAACACAATCTATTGATTTTCAACTATTTGTTAAGTGTTTCGGATAAAAAATAGATAAAACTATTTGCGAACACGTACTTACTGCGTAATGTGCGAAATTAAAAATCCCGGCCTTTGTGGCAGCGTATGCAACATTGTAGAAACGAAAAACATATGGGGTTTTGTTTTTCCGTAGCGGCCTCCCCCAACCCCCTCCCAGGGAGGGGGCAGCCCCCATCCCCGGCCCTTCCCCCGAAGGAGGAAGGGAGCAAAACTCCTCCCCCTTGGGGGGAGGCTGGGAGGGGGCTGGCGTTTTAAGCAAAAATTGCCCAAAACACCGCTAACCACTTACGACTTACCACTCACCAACTTACGACTCAAATCCGCAATTTGTTCTTGTTTGCCGTTTCCGTCCATTTCCGCAGTTTGGCCGACGGTATGTTCAGTTGGTCACGGTATTTGACCACCGTGCGGCGGGCAATGGAATAGCCCCGGCGGTGCAGCAAATCAACGATTTCCTTGTCCGATAGCGTGTGGTTTTTGTCCTCGTCCTCAATGATCGAGGCTATCAGTTCTTTCACTTCCATGGTCGAGACTTCTTCGCCGTCTTCGCGGGTGGTGCGTTCGGTGAACAGTTGTTTCAGCGGAATGATGCCGAACGGCGTTTGCACGTAGCGGGTGCTGGTGACGCGTGAAATGGTGGAGATGTCCATGCCGATCATGTCGGCTACGTCTTTGAGAATCATGGGTTTCAGGGCCGTGATTTCGCCCGTCTGGAAGTAATCGTACTGGAGGCGCAGGATGGCGTTCATGGTGTTCAGCATCGTGTTTTCGCGCTGCTGGATGGCATCAATGAACCACTTGGCCGAGTCCACCTTATTCTTGACAAACTGGTACGTGCTTTTGTCGGTCTTGGCCTTGCCTTGGGCAATGTCGAGCATGGTGCGGCTCAGGCGCAGTTCGGGGGCGTTTTTGCTGTTCAGGATCACGCGGATGGAGCCGCTTTCGTACTGCAAGATGAAGTCGGGCACGATGTATTCGTTCATGGCCGACGAACTTGTATCGCTGTACACCGGCTTGGGCTGCAACGACACAATGAGCCGCAGCACTTCCTGCATCCGGTCGTGTTCAAGGCCCATCAGGCGGGCAATGCGGTCGTAGTTGCCGGTTTCTATCTCGTGCATGTAATCCTCCACGATGGTGCAGGCCAGCAACACGGTCTCGGTTGTTTCTTTCTGGGCCAGTTGCATCAGCAGGCACTCTTGGAGGTCGCGGGCACCGATGCCCGGCGGGTCGAGGCGTTGGATGAGCCGCCTGATCTCCTCGATTTCGTTTACGTCAATAAAACTGTTCAGCGAAAACGAGATGTCGTCGGCCAAGTCTTCGCTGCCGTAGCGCAGGTAGCCGTCGTCGTCAATCGAGTCGAGCATGAACTCGGCGATTTGCCGCTGCCGCTCGCTGAGAGGCAGGCAGTGGATTTGGTCCTTGCAGTCGTCGCGAAACGACCGTAGCTGCGCAATGGGCCGGACGTAGTCGTCTTGGTCTGAGTAGTTGTTAGACTGGGTCTTGTAGCTGGGTATGTCGTCGTCCACCAAACTGTCGTAATCGTAGAGTTCTTCGGTTTCCGGCGCGTCGTCGTAAGCGTCCTCGGCTTCAAACTCATCGGTGGCCGTAGCCGGCTCGGCATCTTCGGGGTTTTGCGGGCCGTCTTCCAAGGCGGGATTTTCCTCCAGTTCTTTCTGGATTTGCTGCAGCAGCTCGTCAGACGACAAGTGCAGCAAGTTGAGCATCTGTATGTGGGTAGGTGCAATACGCAGCCCCTGTTTTTGAGTCTGGGTTTGTCTGAGCATAATCGGTAGGGGTTTGTATAAACGCAAAATGGCAAGGCCATACCTTGCTTGGGGCTTATCTGTTACCAACTCTCGCGCCAAACCTTCGCCTCAAATCATTCTTCACCCATAAAGTACTGACAATTAGCCAATTAAAACGTAAATAAAAATTTCAAGCACTTAAGTCACGGCCATCAGTACTCGGCCCGACTGTTCATTATCGAGACATTTTGGGGATTTTTTTCCACAGTCGAGTGGGATGTTTTCGGTTGTTGCTGTGCTTTCCACCCCTAACCGTCCGGCACAGGCTGCACGGATTGCAAAAAAACGTTTTGGCGAAAAAATGCTTAAAACGACATAGCAGGGGGTTTTGACAGAAGCAGGCAAACCGGGGCCGGACAAAGTTGACGTATATTTGCCCAAACAAGAATCATTTTGACGGCGATTACGTTAGAAAGGCTCAGCGGCGGCATTCCGCATGAGCAATACACACTGCTGGACAAAAGAGCAAAGAGGGTTTGCCGGGCCGCTTTTTTCTTTGTTCTTTCGTCTTTTATTCAGTACTTGCCTGACAGACAGTTAGCCTTTATCAAACACATATCTTGGTGCAAGTAATTACGGATTCCCTACTTTGCCGACCGAGGTTTAGCCTGACGACATGAAACCTTGCATTTTGGTAGCTGAAGACGATGCCGACGACCGGTTTTTACTGCACAACGCCTTTTCTGAACTCAAAATATCCGATGTAGTGGCTTACGTGAAGGACGGGGTTGAATTGATTGATCAACTCAACCACCGCCTTGAGAACGACTCACAGAATCCGCTGCCAAGCCTCATCCTGCTCGACTTGAACATGCCCAGGAAAAACGGCATGCAAGCGTTGGCAGAAATCAAGGCAGACCCCGCCCTGCGCCTTATCCCGGTGCTGATTTTCACTACCTCGGCCGCTTCTCGTGACATTGAGGAAGCATACAGCCTCGGAGCCAACAGCTACATTGTAAAACCAAGTGACTACGCCGAACTGACCGACTTGGTCAAAACCATCAGGGATTTTTGGCTGGGATCCGTCAGGCTGCCAAAACGCAGCGGCTGCTTTAGCCCCGGGTAAGAACCGCAGCCCGGCGGGTTCTGCCATTGTCGAAAGGGGCACCGCTTTGCCTTACAAAACTCCGCCGCTGTTTTCACTGGCAGCCGGCAGTTGGTGCGGTGCTTGCCCGCCTTGTCGGCGTTCCAATTGCTCGGTCAGCTTTTGCGACCAAGTGCTGTAGTTCTCGTCCACGTAACGTGAGGCGTAGCGGTGCGCAATGAACGGCACAGCCAGCTTGAGCAGCCACGAGCCGCGCGGCAGAATGGCACTTGCCAATGCGAACGAAGCAATGGTTGCCCCGTATTTCAGCACTTCTGGCGTAGCCGGGCTGTTCAGCGCGTTCTTTGCCAGTTGCGTCGGATTGACTTCCTGCTGCAACTGCGAAAAGCTGCGTTTCATTTCACGCTTGCGTTGCTCGGCCTCGGCGGCCAGCCGCTCTTTTTCAGCGTTGATGTCCTGTGTTGTCTCGATCTTGCCTATCATTGTTGTTCCAGCTTTTGACGATTTTGTTAGTGATAGTTGGTCTAAGTACTTTTTTGGCCACCACGTACGTAACGACGGTGATAACCACGAATATGCCGGCCACAATCAGGAAGCCGGCCGCCATGTTGTCAAGCGACTGCCCCAGCCACCAAGCCAGGGCAAGGCTCAAAAACAGCAACACGAAACCTGACAACGACCAAGCCACGTAAACCACCGCCGCCGTGGCGGCTGATTTTGCCACTTTGTCGGACAGGTTGAGGAGCAGCAAGTCGGTGCGTGTTTGCACATACGCCCCGATGTGTTCCAGTGAATCCTCAAGTTTGTCCTTTACGTCCATACGAAGTTTTTTTGCTGTTGGCTGTT
>JALOMD010000209.1 GCA_025455595.1 Cytophagales bacterium
AGGCAAATTTTGCCTACAACGGCTTGTGGATTGGATTTAGTGTTAGTGTAAATTTTACGCTAAGTACTCGCCTTTGGTTCGGATTTCCAAATTTTGGAGAAAAAATTTTAACAAAGTTTGCCGAGGCTGATTGGTGGTAGGGGGGCAAAAAGCGTTAATCTATCAGGCGGAAGTATCGGTATATCAGCGCTTTAGGCAAAAAATGCCCAAAACGGTTATGCCAAACTTAAAGAGTGATTGCATATTTTCAGGATTCGAAGTTGCTGGTTTCCGGCTAATTCATCATTACGCATTCGATACTCAAAATTGGTATTATTCATTCATTCTCTCATTCAATCATTCAAAATTCAGGTTAAACGCATTTAAATATTAGCGAGGACTTTGGTGAGGTACTCATTGTTCCAGCCCGCTATTTTCCTTCTGTTTTTGATACTTTCGGAGTCTGGCACTCTGTTCAACAGTTGCAAGGCAAGTTTGCGGAGCGTAGCCAAATTCTCAGCCGCCTGCGCCGATTTGGTTCTTTGGGCATCTTCCCAGAAGGTCACGTCCAATTGCCAATGCAGTTGGTTTTCAATACTCCAATGCTTTCGGATACAGGTGTTGAAAGCTTGGGCGCCAATTGCCAGGCTGCTCAGGTAGTAGCGCGATTCCACACTGACCCCGCCGTTGATTTCTCGTCGGGACTCGAGCAAAACGATGCTTTTCAGATGCTTCCACTCCCGCAAGTCATCGTACAAATCCAAGTGGTTCTCCACGTAGCAGGTTCGGGTCTCAATCCGGCCACTGCCGAAGTCAACATGCTCATTGCAAGGCAATTGGGAACGAACCTGCTGCATTCGCTCACTCACTTGTTGGTAGATATGCTTGTGGTTGTTTTTCAATGCCAACAGATAGTCCCCCTTCTTTTCGACGATTGAATCGGCATACTTCCGCTCACAGCCAATGGCATCAATCGAGACCAGGCCACCGGTCAAGTCAAGGCTGTCAAGCAAGTCGGGAATCGCCGTTTTTTCATTGGATTTGCCATCGGCCTTTTGCTGGCCCAACACCAGTTTATGCTCTGAAACCCAGGCACTGACGATGCAAACGCCCGATTTCCTGAAGCCCGGTTTGGCTGTGGCGCACAAGACCTTGCCATCAATGTTGATTTGAGTCAGTTCTTCATCCACGCTTGACAGAACCTGCCTTGACCACCGGCAAAGGCTGTCCGAGAAGCGGTCTTTGTCCAGAAATTTGAACACCCGGTAAAACGTATCGTGCGAGGGAATGCCATTGGGCAGTTCCAGGAAAGTGCGCAAGAAATCAATCTTTTGCCTGCCGTACATGGCGATTTCCTCGAAATCGTTTGCCCCACAGACCACGGCGCAAACCGAAATAGCCAAAATGTCAATCAACTTGTGTTTTTTGCGCCTGTTTAACCGAAAATCAGGCACATCCTCGAAAAATTTATCCCATTGCATTCGACAAAGTTCACACCCTAACTTTATCACTCAAAATTTTAATGCGTTTAACCTGTTCAAAATTGAATTCGTACTTCAAGGAATGTCCATGTACTTGTGCGTTTGTAGCGAGATGCGCCACTGCGGATTCGCCTTCACATGGTCAATGATGAGTGGCAGCATCTCGGCGGATTTGCCCCATTCGGGTTGCAGGAAAAGCTTGCAGTCGGCGTTCACATTGGCGGCGTGTTCTTCGGCGAACTTGAAGTCGGAGCGGTTATAGACGATGACTTTCAGTTCGTCGGCACGGTCGTAGATGCTGGGGTGCGGGGCTTTGAATTTTTTGGGCGAGAAGCAAATCCAGTCCCAGCTACCCGAAACCGGATATGCCCCGGAGGTTTCGATATTGGTTTGGAAACCGGCGTTTTGCAACGATTCCGTCAAGTAATCCAAGTTGTACATCAGCGGCTCGCCGCCGGTAATGACGGCCAAGCGTCCCGGAAATTTTTGCGCCTCGGCCACCATTTGCTCCACCGGCACCAACGGATGTGCCGAGGCATCCCACGATTCCTTCACGTCGCACCACACGCAGCCCACATCGCAGCCACCCAGCCGGATGAAATACGCCGCCCGTCCTTGGTGAAATCCCTCGCCTTGGATGGTGTAGAAGGCTTCCATCAACGGCAATTGTTGAATTTTGAATTCAGAATTCAGAATTGGGGCGGAGTTTTTGGATGGGTATAACATGAGTGAAATGGTTTCTTGCAAAACGCTTGAACGGAGCGGAATGTTCGGACGGGCAGCAAGCGAGAACGGGTGAGCGGCGTTTTGGGCAAAAATTCCCGAAACGCAAGTTCTTTTCAAGAACAGACAGGCGTGTTCGGAAAAACAAGCATGGCATGTCCGCAAGACATGCCATGAGAACCAATCGGCGTTTTGGGCAAAAATTGCTTAAAACGTTTATTTCAAAATGACTTGCGAAACGGCACAACACGTTTACCTTCCCGAAGCCTGACGGGCGGGTTTGTTGCGGGACGCTTTCAGGGTGTTTTGCAGCAGGCTCACTATCGTCATAGGGCCTACGCCGCCGGGGACGGGCGTGATGTAGCTGCATTTGGGGGCTACGCTTTCAAAATCCACGTCTCCTTTCAACGCAAAACCGGATTTTTTGCTGGCATCGGCCACGCGGGTGGTGCCTACGTCAATCACCACGGCCCCGTCTTTCACCATGTCGGCAGTGACGAAGCCCGGCCTGCCGATGGCAGCGATGATAATGTCGGCTTGGCGGGTGATTTCGGGCATGTTTTGCGTGCGGCTGTGGCAGAGGGTCACGGTGCAGTTGCCGGGTTCGGTTTGGCGTTGCATTAGAATGCTCATCGGCAAGCCCACAATCTGGCTGCGGCCAATGACCACGCAATGCTTGCCAGCCGTCTGGATGCCGCTGCGTTTGATTAGCTCCACAATGCCGTTTGGCGTAGCGGGCAAGTAACAATCCCAACCTTTCACCATCCGTCCGATGTTGGCCGGGTGAAAGCCGTCCACGTCTTTTTCGGGTAGTATTTTCTCGGTCACTTTGTCGGCGGAGATGTGCTTGGGCAGCGGCAGTTGCACAATTAATCCGTCCACTTCCGGGTCGTTGTTGATAGATTCGACCACGTTGAGCAGTTCGTCTTCCGAAATCGTATCCGGGTAGCGGTACACCGCCGACCGGAAGCCGACTTCCTCGCAGGCTTTCACTTTGTGGCTTACGTAGGTTTCGCTGCCGCCGTCGTTGCCCACCAGCACGGCCACCAGATACGGGATTTTTTGGTTGCGGGCTTTTATTTCCGCTACTTCGGCGGCAATTTCACGGCGTATTTCCTCGCCTATTTTCTTTCCGTCAATTAATTGCATGATTTTCGGCGGTCAGTCGTCAGTGGTTAGTGATGGTACGCGGTAGTCAACAGTGGCGCAAAAGTAGGAAAAGCAGTTGGAAAACCGGAGCCTTGCGGCTTTCTCTCGAAAACGATTTTTGGTTCGGCTATGGAATGGAAGTTCATCATTGTCGGAAAGTAAGTTTCCGAGGTTTTGCTTGGTGAGTGTTACGTGGTTTTTGCAATCATTCGGCTCTCGCACAGGCCAAATGCCTGTCCCGGCCACGCCCAGTGCGTGGCAGGCGTGTCGAGGCATGTGCTACGATTCTCGTCCACATCAAGCAGACTCACAAAGGACTCAGAAAGTTTTCTTGTCAACTTTCTTTTTTATCCGCGAAGTTTCGTAGAAACGACGAATCCGCCCGTTAAAACGACGAATCGGCTGATTCTGACCACCAAAGTGTTCAAGGTCGTTTCCATGTAGTTTTCAGGGCTTTATTTGACGAAGCCAAAAGGTTACCTACTTGTTTTCAAGTTAATATATAGCGATTGGCAAGCGGTGGGCTTGTCCTCGTGAGCAGCATTTTGTCGTCGCCACCGAGAGCCTTCGAGTTACTATTATATTTATTGAGAATCCTTTGAATCGCCGAATTGTCCTGTTGGTTTTTCTATTGTTCCGCTTATTTGCAGTTGCGGCACAAGACACGTTGGCGGCGCGTTTGCAGTCGGTTTCCGGTACGGCGAAGGCAGACTCGCTTAACCGCTACGCCGAAACCGACGCGATGCGCGTGCCAGCCCGTGCGTTGCGTTACGCACAGCAAGCATTGGCCTTATCCTTGCAACTTGGTTACGAGGCTGGGCAAGTGCGTGCCGAGAACAACATAGGCGAGTACTACATCAACGAAGGTCGCTACGGTGCCGCCGACAGTAGTTTCCGGCGTGCCTTGGGCATTGCCCGGACGGCGGGCGACAGCGTTGCCGTGGCCCAGACACTCGGCAAGGTTGCGTCAGTGAATTACTTGCGCGGCGATTACGAGGCCGCGCTGCGTTACGCAGCCCAAGCCTTGGCCCTGCAAAAGCAACAGGGCGATACCCGTGCCCTTGCCAATACATTGAGCCTGACGAGCCATGTGTACGGCAAACAAGGTGTTTCGGAGAAGGCCCTGCGCAACGCTTTGCAGGCATTGCGCATTCGCCGACAACTCGGCGATGACGACGAGGTGGCCAAGTCGCTGAACGCGCTGGGTGAGTTTTACCTGAGCCAAAACAATCCGCGCCGCGCCCTGCACGACTACCTCGAAGCCTTGCGTATCAGCCGAAAGTCGGGCAACCGGCGAGGTGTTGCCGCCTCGCTTGACAAAATCGGAAGCCTGTATTCGTGGCAGGAACGCTACCAAGAGGCGTTGCTTTACCTGCGCGAAGCCATGACCATCAGCGAGGAACTGGCCGCACCGAGGCTGACGGCTTCCGTTTATACGCACATGGGCGAGGCTTTCACGGGCTTGAATGATTACAAACAGGCGTTCCGGTACTTGGCGGCGGCACTGCGCGTTCATTACACGCTGAAAAACAACCTCGACATGGTGCCGACGCTGAACGCCATGGGACGGCTGCACGCACGGCAGGGCGACCCCAAAACGGCGTTGTCGTACCACTACCAAGCCTTGTCTCTTGTGGAAGACAGCCAGTTGCGGCTGTTGCGGCGCGACACGTACAAAGCCTTGTCAGACACGTACTTGGAGATTGACGACAGTCCGAATTTCACGCGTTACTACCGCCAGTACGCGGCCTTGCAGGATTCGATCCAGAACAACATGACCCTGCGCAAGATAGCCGATATCCAAAACCAACTGGAGTGGCAGGAAAGCCAAGCCCGCAACGAGGCGGAAACCGAGCAGCAACGCCGCGAGGTGGAGCGGCAGAAAAAACTGCGCGACTACCTGATTGCCATTATTGTGGTGGTTGCCGTGCTGTGCCTCACGTTGATTGTGTTCTACGTGTCGCGTTGGCGAACCAGTCGGCGACTCAAGCAACAGAACGAGACCATTATCCAGAAAAACCGGCAGTTGCGGCGGGCCAACGAATCGTTGAAAGTGCTGAATGCCAAACTCGCTGCCTCGGAGGCCGAGTTGCGGAAATCGAACGAGACCAAAGACAAGTTCTTTTCCATCATCGCCCACGACCTGCGTGCGCCGCTGGCTACGTTCAGTTCGTTTTTGTCGCTGCTTTCCGGCGCGGGCGGCTACTTCACGCCCGAAGAAATCGGCATGGTGGCCAAAAGCACCCAACAGTCGCTGAAAAACCTCACCGACCTGCTCAACAACTTGCTGCAGTGGTCAAGGTCGCAGATGGGCCGGGTGCCGTTCAATCCGCGTCCGGTGCCGCTGCGCGAGCTGGCCGCGCAGACGGTGAACCTGCTGGCCGAGGATGCGACCCAAAAAGAAATCGAACTGCGCCTTGCCGTGGACGAAAACGCCATTGCCTACGCCGACGTAAACATGCTTGACTTTGTGCTGCGAAACTTGGTGTCAAACGCTATCAAGTTCACGCCACGCGGCGGCAGCGTCTCCATCGAATCAGTGCCAGTGAACGAGCCTGACAAGTTGGGCGTTTGCGTAGCCGACACCGGTGTGGGTATCTCGGCTGAAAACCAACAGAAGATATTCAACCTGAGTAGCGGCTTCACCACCGCCGGTGGGTACACGGTTTACCTTTACCATCCCTGACATCGGCAAGCGGCCGCCATCCGGCCCTAATCCCGTTCCCGAAGGCGGTGGTAGTGAAACGCTGTCTTTCTTGGAGAAACCAGCCAAGCCTTTCAGGAAAAAAGCGAATTGAAGTTATTCGTTGTGCGGCGTTTTGGGCATTTTTTGCCCAAAACGCTGGCGTAACCTCCATGGGGTTCAAAACCCTATGGAGGTTTTTTCCACGCAATGGCGTTTTAGGTGATTTTTGCCCAAAACGGCTTTCCCTTATCCCCGGCATCCGGTGTCCGTTGCGTATATTTGTGGCTGTCCCCACCGACAGCCGCCATGACGAAAAAGGAAAGATACCGTCACTTCCTCGACTATTTTACGCAGCGTTTCGAGAACCCGCAGACCGAGTTGCACTTTGAGAATCCGTACCAACTGCTGGTGGCGGTGGTTTTGAGTGCCCAATGCACCGACAAACGCGTAAACTTGACCACCCCGGCCTTGTTCGAGCGGTTTCCAGATGCGTTCTCACTCGCCGGCAGTCATTTCGACGAGCTTTTTCCATACATCCGCAGCATTTCGTATCCCAACAACAAGACCAAGCACCTGCTGGGCTTGGCGCAAATGCTCATAGGCGACTTTGGCGGCGAGGTGCCCGCTACGGTGGAGGAACTGCAACGTCTGCCCGGCGTTGGCCGTAAGACGGCCAACGTAATCGCCTCGGTTATCTACAACCAGCCTACAATGGCCGTTGACACGCACGTGTTCCGCGTCTCCAAACGACTCGGTTTGGTAAGTGCCAAAGCCTCTACGCCGCTGGCCGTTGAAAAAGAACTGACTAAGAACATCCCGCAAGACTTGATTCCGAAGGCCCACCACTGGCTCATCCTACACGGCCGGTATGTGTGCGTGGCCCGCAAGCCCAAGTGCGCCGAATGCGCTTTGACGCATTTTTGCAAATACTTTGAGCGGTCAGAAAAAAGTAGGCAGCAGCAATAAGCAGTCGGCAGGAAACAACAGGCGTTTTGGGTAAAAAATGACCAAAACGCGAATCAGATTTTTCTGGCCCCGTAGGAGCCTGCCGTCCGTAGCAATTGTAACAACACCCATACAAAAGCTCCGTAGGAGCGGCCCTACGGAGCTTTTTCTGTGGCTGTTCTGTATTTTTACAGACGGTCGTCCTACGAGACTTTGCCGTTTTGGGCAATTTTTGCCCAAAACGGCCACTGGATTACAAATACTCAAAACGCAATAGGGAGGCAACCGCAGGTTGCCTCCCTTTTTGCTTGAAAACGTAGAACGTGGTTTCATTTCCGAATGATCATCCGCATGGAACGGCTGGTTTTGCCGACTTCCACTGTGTAAATGTAGATGCCGTCGGGCAGGTTGTCGGGGCGTTTGAATATTACCTCGTGGTCACCGGCTTCCAGCGGTTCGTCCAGCAAGGTGCTGATGCGGCTACCGACGATGTTGTAAAGCGTGACGCGTACGGTCTGTGCCTTCGGAATGGAAATGGCGATGGTCGTCTGGTCGTGGAAGGGGTTGGGATAGTTGGCTTTCACCACAAACGGCAGTTCTTTCGGCAGATTTTCTCGCGATGCGGCGGTGGCGACATTCTGCCCTCGTGAGGTGGCGGCTGCACCCACTAAGCAACTGGCCGTTATCCATAAAAGTAGTAAACGTTTCATAGCTTCATAGTGTAAAAATATTCAATAGCAATCGTGTTGTGTTTAACCTGTAAGTCATTAGACAAATCTCGTACCAGAATTGTTTAAAATGCCGGACAATAATGAGTATTTTTTTCCGTTTGATACGTTTTGTATTGGCCTTTGCAGGAGCGATGTAATTATTTTGCCACAATTGCAGGCGAAACGTGTGTCCGCAAAGTGTCGAACACCTGAGTGGCAGTGAGTTCCGAACCCAGTAGCGCATCCGCTTGGCGCGTAATGAAAACCGGCGCGTCGGCTGAATCGTCGGGGTATCGGCCGTGCGAGCCGCGTATCAGCGAGCCGTCCAGCGGGATGATGTCCATCAGGTACCGAAAACCAAGCTTTTTTTTCAGCAGCGTGAACGCAACTTTCAGCGGCAACAGCTTGATGTCCGGGTTGGCGAACATTTCCACCGGGTCGTAACCGGGCTTGCGGTGGATGTCCACGATGCGGGCAAAATCCGGGGCATGCCGGTCGTCAAGCCAATAATAATACGTAAACCACGCGTTTTGGTTCGCCACGGCCACCAGCTCGCCGGCCCGTTCGTGGTTCAGGTGATGGCGTTGTTTCCCCGTTTCGTCCAGCACCATCGCAATGCCGGGCGTGTTTTCGAGCAGTGTCCGCACTTGGTTCAGCACCGACGGGTCGTTTACATAGACGTGCGCCACTTGATGGTCGGCCAAGGCGAAGGCGCGGCTCATGCCCGCGTCGAGTAGTTCGGTGCCGCGTTCTTCGCGCACGGCAATGTAGCCCGCCCGCCGCAGCACGCGGTTGATGTCCACGGCTTGGTTTACGTTGGTAATTCCGTACTCCGAAAGTATAACCACCTGCGCCCCGCGTTTTTCGAAAAAAACGACCAAATCGGCTACCACTGCGTCAATTTCGTGCAAGTCTTGGGCGATTTTGGCAAAATCCAGCCCGTGCCGTTGCAGGTTGTAGTCCAAGTGCGGCAGATAGACCAACGACAAAGTGGGGCTGTGCCATTCTTCGACGAGCTTGGCCGCGTCGGCAATCCAGCGGCTGGAACGGATGCTGGTGCGCGGCCCCCAGAAGTCGAACAGCGGAAAGGTGCCGAGTTGGGCTTGGAGCCGGTCGCGGAGGTCGGCGGGCTGGGTGTAGCAGTCGGGCATCTTGCGGCCGTCGGCGAGGTACTGGGGCCGGGGCGTGACGGCGTAGTCCACCGACGACGCAGCACGTCCCAAAGCTTGGGTGCCTGCACCAGTCTGTTCGACTGCCGCCAGAGCTTCGGCTCGCATTCGTCGCGGAAATACCAGCCGTTGCCCACAATACCGTGTACGTCAGGCATTTGCCCGGTCAAAAAAGTGGCCTGCGACGAACACGTAACGGCTGGCAGGGGAGGGCGGACGGTGGCGACACGCGCCTTGGCCGACCATTCCTTCAGGAACGGCGTGTGTTCGCCGATGAGCCGCGTCGTCAGCCCGACGACGTTGAGTACTGCGGTTTTTTGCATGTGAAGTCGTAAGTCGTAAGTCGTTAGTGGTAAGCGGTTGGCGTTTTGGGCATTTTTTGCTTAAAACGGTTTTCTGCTTTAGGGGAGGTCTTGGCGAGGTGCTGCGCAACGCCAGTAATTATTCCTTTTGCATTTTGAACTTAACGGAAACCGTACATTCTGCGTTAACGGGCTTTCCATCGTGGGTGGCCGGTATCCAATGTATGGGTGCAAGTTCGGATTTGACCACCCGGGCTGCCTCTTCATCGCAACCGTAGCCGATTCCCTGTTTGACAAGGAAGCCGGATGCCTTGCCATCCGTACCAACCGTAAACACCACCAAAACCTCTCCCTCTACTGCTTTCTTGAGGGCTTCACGAGGATACCGTAGAGAACCATGTTGGAAGAGTTCTTGAGAACTTTTTAGAGGAATGGGTGCACGGTCGAGTTCTCGTTGCTGCCAAATACCGCCACTGACGTTGACAAAGTGCTTCGCTGCGCCATCTTGGTGGATTTGCCTTTCCACCAACACTGTGTCTTGCGAGTAGTCGTATGCCAATTCTAACGTACTGTCAGAAGAATAGAATTCCCAAACGCCAACGCGGACGTTGTTTCTGTATTTTCCTTTCTCAGCCAGTTTGCCGTTCACCTTTTTTTCGTAATCGCCGTCTCTGGTGTTATTGTCGGCTTCGAGTACGTAATAAGTCTCTACCGATGTATCGCTTTTTGTTTCAGCTTTCTTGGTTTTTTGCTGCCCAACGGCGGCGGTTGTCAAACAGAGAAACAAAGCGGTTTTGAGTTGAAAGTTGTGTTTCACAAAAAACGACGGATTAAGGTTTTGAGCAAAAAAAGCAAACGCTGTCAATTCGTCCAGCGTTTGCGTATCCGTTTTTTGAGGTTGCTTATAGTTTCTTTTCATAACGGCGTTTTGGGCGTTCCCGCTCCCGACAAGTCGGGACAGGCAATTGCGGGATTTGACAATTTTTGCTCAAAACG
This sequence comes from Cytophagales bacterium, assembly GCA_025455595.1. Taxonomy (GTDB): domain Bacteria; phylum Bacteroidota; class Bacteroidia; order Cytophagales; family 172606-1; genus Xanthocytophaga. Next base: position 10,141 of record JALOMD010000209.1, read on the forward strand.
CAAGCCTATTGTCTTTCGCGAGCCTGCGGTTCCGGTCAGACGCACAGCGTACAGACCTACGTGCAAAAGGCGTTTTGGGCAATTTTTGCCCAAAACGCCTATGCGAAACAAAAGCCTAAACACCCGCTTACATTTTCTCACTTTTCGTCTTTCCTGAATTCCAACGAAGCTGAGTTGATGCAGTAGCGCAGCCCGGTGGGGCGCGGCCCGTCGTTGAAAACGTGGCCCAAGTGCGCCTCGCAGTTGGCGCAAAGCACTTCGGTGCGCACCATGCCGAACGTCCGGTCGGTTTCGGTCTCAATGTTTTGCGTATCCAGCGGAGCGTAGAAGCTCGGCCAACCGCAACCCGAATCAAACTTGGTGTCCGACTCGAACAGCGGCGTGCCGCAGCCCACGCACACGTAGGTGCCTTCGTCTTTGGTGTTCCAATACTCGCCCGTAAACGCCCGTTCGGTGCCCTTTTGGCGGGTCACGTAGTATTGCATCGGGGTCAGCTGGGCCTGCCATTCTTCTTCGGTCTTGGTTATTTTTTTCTTGGCGTTTTCCATCTGTTGTTCTGTCTTTATTTTAAAAAGAGAACACCGACGCGAGAGAAAGAGTTTGAACAAAATGCGGAGGGCGGAATTGGGAGTGCGGAAAAGGCATAGGGCAAGGGGCGTGGAGCATAGGGAACAAGCGTTTTGGGCAAATTTTGCCCAAAACGCTTGTTGTTGAAACTGGCGCAAGCGTCCGCTTGTGCCTATCAATTGACCAGCGTCCGCTGGTTGCAAACCGATAGGTTTGAAAAAATCGCTACCAACAGAGACAGAAAACAACGACAGGCGTTTTGGGCAAAAAATGCTCAAAACGCTTTCGACTTTCTCCCTGTCGGAAATGCACTATCGGCGTGGTTTCGTCATTTGCAAGCTTCGCTTGCGACCAGCGGACGCTGGTCAATTGATAGGCACAAGCGGACGCTTGCGCCAGTTTCAACAACAAGCGTTTTGGGCGATTTTTGCCTAAAACGAAACCTCACCCCCTGGCCCCTCCCCGACACGTCGGGGCAGGCTTCCCAAGGGAGCGGGGTGTCTCTTCAACCCAACGAGTCTTTCCATTGAGCAGGTTCAGGACGGTGAGCCAAGCCTATCCCGAAACACCCCCCTCTCCCGCTGGGAGAGGGGCCGGGGGTGAGGGCCTCCTTACCGCACAATCTGCACCTTGCCCGACTGGCCGTGTCGCCCGGCTTCGAGGCGATAGACGTACAGGCCCGGCGGCAGGTCGCCGGTGTCAAGTGTAAACGGTTGTCCGTTGTTGGACAATCGTTCTTGCCGGACGCTA
>JALOMD010000210.1 GCA_025455595.1 Cytophagales bacterium
GAAAGATTTCCGCAACGTGAACCTGTCCGACCCGCGTTTTCAGAAACTTTCGCAAGAACAACTGAAACTGAAAGACGACGCGAAAATCATTGAGGACAGCCTGTACTCATTGGCAAAACGCGTGTTCCAAATCGAATCGTTCGTGACGCGAGAAGTGACCGAAATGAAAGGCCACATGGACGAAAGCACACGCGGCATCAAAGAACGCCGCATTGGCCTTGCCACCGGCGAGCAGCAACTGGCCATGACTTCGATGAACAACTTGGCACTGATGCTCAACGACGCGCTGAAACAAATGCAGGAGCAACTCGCCAAAGCCAAGGCAGGCATGAGCAAAAACCCCAAACCGGGCAAAAAGCAACAGCCGGGCCTGAGCCAGTTGCAGCAGCAGTTGAACCAGCGCATTCAGGAACTACAGCAAAGCGGCAAAACAGGCCGCCAGCTTTCGGAAGAACTGGCCCGTATGGCCGCCCAGCAGGAGATGATTCGGCGGGCCTTGCAGGAAATGGAAAAGATGCGCGACGGAAAAGGGGAGAAGCCCGGCGGCCTCGACGACCTGATGAAGCAGATGGAAGAAACCGAAAAAGACTTGGTGAACAAGAACCTGTCGCAAGAGATGATCAAGCGCAACAAGGACATTGCAACGCGGCTGCTGGAATCGGAAAAATCGCAGCGGGAACGTGAAGAAGACGAAGAACGCAAAGCCGAGCAAGCCAAAGACATGAAACCTTCGGTGCCGCCTGCGTTTGAGCAATACATCAAGAACAAGGAAAAACAGATTGAACTGCTCAAAACCATTCCGCCCGCGTTGTCGCCGTACTACCGCAAGGAGGTGGACGAGTATTTCAAGAAGCTCGGCGAGTCGCCGCGTTAGTTGGTTTGTGTCTGGAAACGGCCTCTGTTCGGGAGGCCGTTTTTTTTGTCAGAATCAGGATTTACAGAATTAGCAGGAAAAACAGAATTTCACTTTTATTCTGCCTTTTCTGTGAATCCTGAATATCCTGATTCTGACAATTTTTGCCCAAAACGCCGCGTCGCTTTCAGTAAGGTTGTGCAGCCCGCCCGTCGGTTCCAACCTTTTCGGGCCGGATTGCGTATGCTACGTAAATTTGCCGGTACACATTTGGAGATGATAGACGCTCCCCATAAATTTGATACTGCGTCCGCTTTTTTCCCCTTGCTCATGGAATCCGTTACGATTCAGATACCTTCGATGATTGATAACATTCGCATCATTGAAAGCTTTATTGACAACGCCAAAGACATCTACAATCTTGATGACGATATTTACGGCAACATTCTCATTGCCGTTACCGAATCGGTGAATAACGCCATCCGCCACGGCAACGGCGAAGATCCGTCGAAGAATGTTTCGCTTTCCATGTTCTTGGAAGACGAGTCGGTGCGGTTCGTGGTCGAAGACCAAGGGCCGGGCTTCGACTACCACCACTTGCCCGACCCTACGGCTCCGGAGACCTTGGAAAAAATCGGCGGGCGAGGCATTTACCTGATGCGCCACCTGTCGGACGAGGTGCATTTTCGCAACGAGGGCCGGCAAGTCGAGTTGGTGTTTTACTTCAATTGATTCCGTATTTCAGCGTCATGTACGAAGCCTCTGATGAGGCTTTTTTTATAGCGTTTTGGGCAAAAATTGCCTAAAACGCCGAAACAATGACCGCCTCCTGTTAATCCAGTGTTCTCTTTTGTCCCTATTCCCGGGTGAGGGTTTCTCCGTATCTTTGCAGAATACTTAGGCAAATCCGCACTTTGCTGCGGTGGCGTTTTGGGCAAAAATTGGTCAAAGTTTCACGTCAAAATGCCCTTCTTTCACACCTGATTTTCATCGGTTCATGGGTACCATTGCATTCTTCAACGAAGACATCGAATTCACGCTGCCAGCCAAACGGTGCACGGCTGCTTGGCTGAAACAAATAGTCGAACGCGAAGGCAAACAGGTGGAAGCCTTGAACTATGTCTTTTGCTCAGATGATTATTTGCTCGATGTGAACCGGCAATATCTTGACCACGATTATTATACGGACATCATCACATTCAACCAGTCCGAAGACAGCGCGGCTTTGGAAGGCGACATTTACATCAGCATTGACCGGGTGCGCGACAATGCCGAGAGCTTAGGTGTTACTTTTGAAGAGGAGCTTCGGCGGGTGCTTTGTCACGGGTTATTGCACCTTTGCGGATACGACGACCACACGGATGCAGACCGAGCGGCAATGAGAGAGCGGGAGGATTTTTATTTGTTTTTGTAGAATCTCTTGTAAATGCAGACATATGCTAATTTCACAGACCTAAAGTTTCACGTGAAACTTTAGCGTTCAATATCACCTAAAAGACACAAATTGTTTCACGTGAAACTTTGCGTTCGAAAATATGAACAGCCAAGCAGATAGTTATCGCATCAAGAAAAGACTGGGTGCTTCTTTGAGACGCTTTGTGAAGGGCGAACTAATCAATCTTGTTAGTACGGAGACCAATCCCGTAATGCATTATGTATTCCTCCGTCGCACGGACTTTCGAGAATACTTGGAATATCAGTTTGTACAGGGAATGACGTGGGACAATTACTGTAAGGAATGGGTAATTGATCACATTGTGCCTCTCCGGTTGTTCGACCTGTACAAAGAATCTGATTTGAAACTATGTTGGCATTTTCTGAACTTAATGCCTATGTGGAAACAAGATAACAAGGCCAAAGGCGATTCCATCGAATTCGCCAAGCTGGAAATCATGCGTCGGGTGGAAGCCGCGCCATCCAGCATCATTTTGCGGGAATTATTGGAGAGAGTATCTGCCGAAGAAGCCCGCGTGAACCAATACACGTATCCGCTCGACTTCCTTCGGTTCTACACCAAAGTCAATTACATAGTGCATTGACACATCGTCACGAAACCATTTCCCTACGAAATGGATTATAAAACATATGTTAGAATCGCAGCAGCAGGATGCGGCATTTCTGAATTCTGACCTCTTAACTCTACTCTAAACTAATTTATGTTTCCTCAATACGATGTTATAGTAGTAGGTGCCGGACATGCCGGTTGCGAAGCGGCGGCGGCGGCGGCCAACATGGGTTCGCGGGTACTGCTGGTGACCATGAACATGCAAACCATTGCCCAGATGTCGTGCAATCCGGCAATGGGCGGCGTAGCCAAAGGACAAATCGTGCGCGAAATTGACGCATTGGGCGGCCTGTCGGGCATCATTACCGACAAGAGTACCATCCAGTTTCGGATGCTCAACCGCTCGAAAGGTGCGGCAATGTGGAGTCCCCGTGCCCAGAACGACCGGATGCGCTTCGCTGAAGAATGGCGGTTGGCACTGGAAGCCATTCCGAACGTGGACTTTTGGCAAGACATGGTAAGCGGCCTGCTCGTCAAGAACGGCCGCGTAACCGGCGTGCGCACCGGCATGGGCGTGGAAGTCGAAGCCTCGGCCGTAGTGCTGACCAACGGCACTTTCCTGAACGGCCTCATCCACATCGGCGAGAAAAACTTCGGGGGCGGCCGCACCGCCGAACGCGCCGCCACGGGCATCACCGAGCAACTGATTGGGTTGGGCTTTGAAGCGGGCCGCATGAAAACCGGCACGCCGCCCCGCGTGGACGGCCGCAGCCTGAACTACGCCGTGATGGAAGAGCAGCCAAGCGACGAAAATCCGGGTAAATTCTCTTATGCGAATACGCAACCGCCCGCCCAACAGCGCAGTTGCCACATGACATACACCAACGAGTCGGTTCACGAAATCCTGCGCACCGGCTTTGACAAGTCGCCGATGTTTACGGGGCGCATCAAGGGGTTGGGGCCACGTTACTGTCCGTCGGTGGAGGACAAAATCAACCGCTTCGCCGACAAAGACCGGCACCAAATCTTTGTGGAACCGGAAGGGTGGAACACGGTGGAAGTTTATGTCAACGGCTTTTCGACCTCGCTGCCGGAGGATGTACAGTACAAAGCGTTGCGCAAAATCGTCGGTTTCGAGAACGTGCGGATGTTCCGGCCCGGCTATGCCATCGAATACGATTACTTCCCACCGACGCAATTGGAGTTGACGTTGGAAACCAAACTGATTCAAAACCTGTATTTCGCCGGGCAAATCAACGGCACCACGGGTTACGAAGAAGCGGCCTGCCAAGGGCTGGTGGCGGGCATCAACGCCCACAACAAGGTTCACGGCAGAGAGCCGTTTGTGCTGAAACGGTCGGAGGCGTACATCGGCGTACTCATTGACGACTTGGTGAACAAAGGCACCGACGAGCCTTACCGAATGTTCACCTCCCGCGCCGAGTACCGGATTCTGCTCCGCCAAGACAACGCCGACATCCGCCTCACCGAAACCGGATACAATTTGGGATTGGCCTCGGAAGAACGGCTGGCCCGGATGCGGCGTAAAAAAGCGGAAGCGGAAAGGCTGCTCACCGAACTGAAAAACCGCAAATACTCACCGGAAGACATCAACGGCGTGCTGGAAAACATCGGCACGGCGACGATTCGTGAGAAGGCTTCGCTATACAGTTTGTTGAAACGACCGGAAATTTCGCTGGAAAACCTGTCGGCTTTGGATGCGAGTTTGGCCCGTCTGTTGGAACCTTACGACGAGGAAATGCGGGAACAAGCCGAAATTGCAGTGAAATACGAGAGCTACATTGACAAGGAACAGAAAGTAGCCGACAAGCTGCTCGAACTGGAAAACTACCGCATCACCGACAATTTCGACTACGACCGGGTGCAGGCGATTTCAAAGGAAGGCCGCGAAAAGCTGAAGAAAATCCGTCCCATGACGCTCGGCCAGGCATCACGCATCAGCGGCGTATCTCCATCGGATGTTTCGATTCTGATGGTGTACATGGGAAAATAGGCCTTGTCTGAACCTTGATTCGTAGGATTAAAGGATTGACATGATTTTCGTCTTTCTATCAAGAAAATCTTATAATCCTACGAATCAAGGTTCAGACAATACGCGTCCCGACAAGTCGGGATTGCCCAAAACGCTTCTGCTACCTGCTTGCTGCCGCCGCCTACTTTTCTCCCTCCCCTTGAGGGAGGCCGGGGTGGGACTTCTCCACATTTCATTAATCATTCTCTCATTCCATCATTCAAAATTGCTTTTCCCCGCCCGCTATACTGACGCCCAAGGCACCATAGACACGTGGATTGCCAACGACGGCCGGAATCTGAAAATGGTTTTGGAGGGAGTCACGTTTATTGGACACGACTTCGACAGCTTGGAGCTTGCGGAAAGTGACCCCGATTCAATACCAAAGAGATTCACGATTCATCCCAAGTGGAACCAGTTGTGCAATTGCCAACTCGAATGCGACATTCCGGTGCAAGTCATCCACGGCGACGATCTGCTTGCGGGTACGTTGACCATGCAGTTGCGCCTCGGCAAACCCGACCACCGAAACGCCATTGACGAAGAACGTTTGTCGCTTCGGTTGCTTGCCGGGCCGTTGGATTTGCGTACACGCAACCCGGACATCGGGACATTTGAGGAAGGATTGCTGGAACTGCAACATCTATTTCCTGCGGAGACGCACTTCAAAAATTGCTTCGGTTGCGCCTTTTCCGATTATTCGGTTTATGGCAACGGGCTGTTCGGCGGACTGTTGTGTTTCCGCAATCAGAAGGAGGCGTACCGAAATGTGCGCAGCAAAAGCGACTACCTGAAAATTATGGACGACGCGTGCGAAATGGTACAAGAAACCTATCTCTGCGGAGAGTACGAAGCCAGACAGCCGCGCACGGGCTATCGGGGTTGAGGCTGTTGGCTTTTGGCGGCGAAAGTGTTTTCTTACGCTTACGCTCTTTCGGATTTGCAATCCGAAAGCCGTCTGTCTCGAATCTGCGATTCGAGTCCATATCCACCAAAGTCTTTGCTCAACCTCTTCCATGCCGAAAAAGAAGCAACCACGCCAGGCGCAATCTTACGACAAGATTTTCAAGGAAAACCTGAAGAAAGCCTTTGA
>JALOMD010000211.1 GCA_025455595.1 Cytophagales bacterium
ACGCTGTACGGCTTGCGACGGATTTTCTCGGTCAGCTGGCCGCCTTCTTCGTAGCCCACATAGCCGGGAGGTGCACCCACGAGGCGAGACACCGAGAATTTCTCCATGTACTCACTCATGTCAATGCGAACCAGCGCGTCCTCTTTGTCGAACAAGTACGTGGCCAGCACTTTCGCCAGTTCCGTTTTGCCCACGCCCGTCGGGCCGAGGAAAATGAACGAGCCGATGGGTTTTTTCGGGTCTTTCAAACCGACGCGCGTGCGTTGGATGGCTTTCACCAGCTTTTCAATCGCTTCGTCCTGACCGATTACCCGGTTTTTCAGTTCCGTGCCCATGCCAAGGAGCTTGGAGCCTTCGTTCTGGGCGATGCGGTTCACCGGAATGCCAGTCATCATGGCGATTACCTCGGCCACGTTTTCCTCGGTCACGGTGTAGCGTTTCTGCTTGGTTTCCTCTTCCCACATGTTCTTGGCCCGGTCGAGCTGCTCCAGCAGGCGTTTTTCCTTGTCGCGCAGTTGGGCGGCTTCTTCGTACCGCTGGCTTTTCACCACTTGGTTTTTCTCCTTCTTGATGTTCTCAATGGATTCCTCCAGCTTGAGAATATCCTCCGGCACCGAAATGTTGTTGATGTGGACACGGGCACCGGCCTCGTCGAGCACGTCAATGGCCTTGTCGGGCAGGAAACGGTCGGAGATGTACCGGTCAGACAACCGCACGCAGGCATCCACCGCTTCGGGGCGGTAGTTCACGTGGTGGTGGTCTTCGTATTTGTCCTTGATGTTGTTCAGGATTTCGATGGTTTCCTCTGGCGAGGTGGCATCCACCATCACGATTTGGAACCGACGGGCCAACGCGCCGTCTTTCTCGATGTACTGGCGGTATTCGTCGAGCGTAGTGGCCCCGATGCATTGGATGTCGCCCCGCGCCAAAGCTGGTTTGAACATGTTCGAGGCATCCAGCGAGCCGGAAGCTCCGCCTGCGCCCACGATGGTGTGCAACTCGTCAATGAACAGAATCACTTCGGGCGATTTCTCCAGTTCGTTCATCACGGCTTTCATGCGTTCCTCAAACTGGCCGCGATACTTCGTGCCAGCCACCAACGAGGCGAGGTCAAGTGTTACAACGCGTTTGCCGAACAATACGCGCGAGACTTTCTTCTGCACGATGCGGAGGGCCAGACCTTCGGCGATGGCTGTTTTGCCGACACCGGGTTCGCCAATCAGAATCGGGTTGTTCTTCTTGCGCCGCGAAAGCACTTGGGCCACGCGTTCGATTTCCTTCTCGCGGCCCACAATAGGGTCGAGCTTGCCTGCCTCGGCCAACTTGGTCAGGTCGCGGCCAAAGTTGTCGAGCACGGGGGTGCGTGATTTCTCCGTGGATTTGGCGGATTCCCTTCCGCCTCCTCCACCTTGGCTGCCGCCGCCGAAGATGCGAGAGTTGTCGTCATCCGGGTCGTCTGCATCGGCTGCCGATGTCGGGTTATGGGTGTGGTATTCGAGCATTTCCTTGATTACTTCGTAATTGATGTCATACTTGGATAAAATCTGCGTGGCCATGTTGTCTTCGTCACGCAGGATGGACAAGAGCAAATGCTCCGTTCCGATGAGTTGGCTCTTAAAAATCTTTGCCTCCAGATACGTGATTTTCAAAACCTTCTCGGACTGGCGCGTCAGTGGGATGTTGGCTAAGTTTTTCACCGTATGCGTAGCCGTGCCTTTGGTGGCTTGCTCAATGGTTTGGCGCAGTTCGTCCAGCGAAACGCCCATTTTTTTCAACAAGCCAATGGCAACGCCTTCCCCTTCCCGAATCATGCCCAGAATGAGATGTTCCGTTCCGATATAGTCGTGACCGAGCCGCAACGCCTCCTCGCGGCTCATGGAAATCACCTCTTTCACCCGATTCGAAAACTTGGCTTCCATATATGGTTTTTTCATTTGAAACCCACCTCCGTGATGGATCCGATTGGTTTTGCCTGAAATTTATTAATAAACCCAGAAAAACAAAAAATAGTTTAGGCGTTTTCCCTACGTGTGCAAAATCGGTTTTCGGTTTTCGGTTTGCCGTTTTGAGCGTTTTTTGCCCAAAACACCAACTGGAAACTGTGAACCAAGAACGATAAAACTTACCGCGCCACCGACTGCGCGATGATTTGCCCGGCGTAAGGGCCTTGGCAAAAGAGCACGTCCAAGACCGACAGGTTTGACACAAACTGCTCGCCGAAATTCTGAGGGTAAGGCACCGGCCGGTAAAACCTTGCCCAGCCTTCGGGTTGTTTCGGGTGAATCGCGTCTCGGAGGTCGGTCGGGGAGATGGATGGCTCCAAATACCATTCCGAAAGCGAAATGGCTTTGCTCCAGCCCAAGAGCGACAGACAAATTGTCAGGGACTCCACGTTCAGGTCGAGCAAAAACGGCGTTTTTTTTTGAAAAATCGCCTCAAACGCCGGGGCCAACTCCGAAAAAAAAGGTGCCTTGCCGTAAGCCGAAACCACGGTGCGCCAGTGGTCTTTCGGCCAGTTCTCACGGTAGTCTATGCGAACGTCTTTCATCAACTGCTTGGCACCCGTTTTTGTCACGGGTACTGACAAGCTGACAACCTTGTTGGCCGCCAGCACTTGGCAGCGGTTGCGATAGGTTTTCTTCGGGTAATTTTCAAAAGCCTCCAAAACCACCTGCGAATGCGGCTGCAAAGCCGCAAAATAGGCGAGGCAAGGAAAGTAATGGGCTTCTATCAGCACGCTACCGGAATCGGACATGGAATTCACTCAGGGGATTTATGAGTAGTCGAGCAAAAGCTTTGGTGAGTTTAGGTTCGAATCACAGATTCGGCTCAGATTGCTTTCGGATTATAAATCCGAAAGAGCCGCGTGCTGTTCGGGATTTGCAATCCCGAACCAAACTGGCTGGGATTTGTAATCCCAAGACCATATAACCCGAAACTTTTGCTCAACCGTATGTTGTGCGTTTTGGGCAAATTTTGCCCAAAACGCACAACATACGAAACACTCCGCTGAACAAGGAACCGAATTGCCGACCAAAGTTTGCAAAGTAACAGCGAAAGGCGCATATTTTCAGAAAAACCAAACGCACGTGGAGCGTGTTTTAACTTTAAACATCTGGCTTCCGATTTTTTGTAGTTTGATTTTGACTGGCGACCAACGACTTGTCATTTAGGAAAGAACCGTTTTGGGTATTTTTTGCTCAAAACGCCAACCACCCGTTCCTGCTCAAGACCAAATACTCAAGACTAAAGACCGAGAACTCATGGCAACCGCAACCAAGACAACCGAAACACTGCCCAATGCCGCCCGGCTCGAAAGCCTGTTGGCGAAGCAACAACGGCACGCACTCTCGCTGCGCACTTCCACGGCCGCCGAACGCCGGGAAAAACTGCAACGACTGCGCACGTGGATCATGGCAAACCGCCCGGCCATCCAAGAGGCGATGTACCAAGACTTCCGCAAGTCGGCCACTGAGGTTGACCTAAGCGAGATTTTCCCGACCATTAATGCCATCAAAGACGTGTCGGCTAACCTGTCGGTTTGGATGCGGCCCAAGAAGGTGGGTACGCCGCTGCCCATGCTCGGCACCTCGTCGCGGGTGATGTACGAACCCAAGGGTGTGGCTCTTATCATCGCGCCTTGGAACTACCCGTTCTTCCTGATTGCCGAGCCGCTGGTTTCGGCCATTGCCGCCGGTTGCTGTGCCGTGCTGAAGCCGTCGGAAATGACCCCGCACACGTCGGCACTGATAGCTCGCATGGCCGCCGAACTGTTTGACGAACAGGAGGTTGCCGTAGTGGAAGGCGATGCCGAAGTCGCTTCGCAACTGTTGAAACTGCCCTTTGACCACATCTTTTTCACGGGCAGTCCGCAGATTGGGAAAGTGGTGATGCGGGCCGCTGCCGAAAACCTCACGTCGGTGACGCTCGAACTCGGCGGCAAGTCGCCGACCATCGTGGACGAAACCGCCGACGTGGCCGATGCCGCCGAGAAAATCGTGGCCGGAAAGTTCCTGAACTGCGGCCAAACCTGCCTCGCGCCTGACTACCTGCTGGTTCACGAATCCAAACGCGATGCGCTGGTCGAGGCTCTGCAAGCGAACATCCGTAAGTTCTACGGCGAAGATGCGGCCCAGTCGCCTGACTACACGCGCATTGTCAATGCCCGCCACCGCAGCCGTTTGCAAAAAATCCTGGACGATGCCATTGCCAAAGGTGCCGATGTGATAACCGGCGGCACCGTGCGCGAAGCCGAAAACTACATAGCCCCCACGCTGCTGACCCATGTGACAGACGACATGCTGGTGATGCAAGAAGAAATCTTCGGCCCGGTGCTGCCCATCCTGACGTACCGCCAACCCGACGAAGCAGTACGTTTCGTGAACCAACGGCCCAAGCCGCTTGGCTTCTACGTTTTCGGGCGTGACCAACAGCGTATTGATTATTTCCTACGCAACACCACGGCCGGTGGTGTCACCATCAACGACTGCATTTTGCACGTTGCCAACAACAACTTGCCTTTCGGCGGGGTCAACAACAGCGGCATTGGCAAGGCGCACGGACACTACGGGTTTTTGGCGTTCTCGAACGAAAAAGCCGTGCTTCGCCAACGCATCGGCTGGACATCGTACAAGATGCTCTATCCGCCTCACACCGAGAAGGTTAAGAAAATGGTGAACCAACTGCTGCGGTGGATGTGAATTTAGGTCAGAGTTCAGAGATCAGAACGTAGCGCATGCCCCGACACGTCGGGACAGGCTTTTAGCCTGCGCAAAATCCGGTAGGATTTTTAAGAGGTTGTTTAAAATTTTGTTCTACTGAAGCGTTTTGGGCGTTTTTTGTCCAAAACGCGTTTCACACGCAGGTCTGCACGCGGTGCGTCTGACCGGAATCCGCCGAACGCCAAGACAACAGACGGGCGTTTTAGGCAATTTTTGCCCAAAACGCCTTGTTCGTCTAAACCATGATTCGTAGCGTAAATTTTCGCGTTGAACCGACCCAAAATCCCATTCTTCATTCTTAATTTTCATTCCATTTGACCACCGTCGCCGAAGCACAACAATTCATCTTGGCCCACGCCCGCAGTTTCGGGACGGAAAGCGTTCCGTTAGCGGCGGCCTTGGGCCGTGTGTTGGCCCAACCCGTCATAGCCGACCGCGACTATCCGCCTTTCGACCGGGCCACGATGGACGGCTACGCGGTGCAATCCGCTGATTTTCAGCACAATGCCGAAGTGTCGCTTCGACTGCTCGAACGCATCCACGCGGGTGATACGGGCACGCAGATAGTGGAGACGGGCACTTGCAGCAAAATCATGACCGGTGCGCCGGTGCCGTCCGGTGCCGATGCCGTGGTACGCGTGGAAGACACCCAACTCGAAGGCGACCAAGTACGATTTACGATGACAAGCGTACGCGGTGGCCAGAACATCGCCCGGCGCGGCGAAGATGCTCACCAAAATGACTTGTTGTTGAACGACAATCTTCTGATTACGCCCCAAGCAGCTTCCGTACTGGCCGTCACCGGCCATGCCGATGTCGTGGTGGCGCGGCTGCCGACGGTGGGCATCGTTTCCACTGGAAATGAGGTGATTCCGCTCGGAGCTCCCGTGTTGCCACACCAAATCCGCGATTCAAACGCGTGGGCTTTGCGCGGATTTTTCGCCACTTGCCAAATCACCGATGTAACGGCTACCCTCGCCGCCGACGACAAAGCCGCGCTGCGCGATACTGTGGCAGGTCTGTTGGAACAAAAAGACATCGTTGTGCTGTCGGGCGGCGTGTCTAAGGGCGATGCCGACTATGTGCCCGAAGTGTTGCAGTCGCTGGGCGTGCGGCAGGTGTTTCATCGGGTGCGCATCAAGCCCGGCGGGCCGCTGTGGTTCGGCGTGACGGCGGGCGGCAAGGCGGTTTTCGGCTTGCCGGGCAACCCGGTTTCGGTGCAAGTGGCGTGCAA
>JALOMD010000212.1 GCA_025455595.1 Cytophagales bacterium
TGTAGTTTTCTTCACAGTTTGAGATGTAGAAGTTCTCAAGTCTTGTCAAAAGCGAATGGTCTTTGCAGCCGTCCGCATCAGTCTGGGCATTCAGAAAAGTAGGAAATGACAGTGCCAGCATTAAAATAAAAACGTTCTTTTTCATTTTGAACCTCCTTTGTAGTTATTGTTTTTTTTGAATCAGATTTGCTATTTTATCCCACTCGATTTGATTGACAAACAACTGCGGATAGTCGGGGTAGCTTCTTTTTTGTTGCTCTGCCATCTGTTTTTCAGTATGACAGGCGTTCCAAAACGTCATCAATTGAATGGCAGATATTGGCAAAGTTCTGTCCCAATAAGAAGGGTTGAAACGCATGATCTGTAGTCCGTTTCGTTTGCCGTTGACTTTCAGTACAAAGTGGGTGTTGTGTCTCGAATAAGCAGGGGCCGCTAATTCTTCGGGAGACAATTCTGCAATTTCCTGTTTCAACTGGCCAAGTACCATGCGGTCTATTTCCTCCTTTTGAAAGAGGGCGTAATACGACAGGTGGGCATCTGCCATCTCTTTGACAGTGACAGGTATCCAAAAGGGGGGTCTTTGAGGATTGTACACCACTATTTTTTGCCTGCCTCCCGCTTCGTACACATCAACACCAGGGCAAGGCTGCGCTTTGAGAGGGTACGTCGGAAAAAATTCGGTCATTTTTTGCAGTGCTTTGGAAACGGCCTCGGATTGTGAAAGATCATACCTCTTGCCGTCCTCGGTAACGGATTCCGGGGTAAAATACCGGCCGTCATGCCCGCCATCAATGGCATTGATCTCAAAAGCGTATTGGGGCGGTTCAACAGTCCATTTTCCTCCGTCGGAATCGAATATTTCAAACAGAAATCCCATTGACGCAGGTATTCCGTATTCAGCATCGGATTTCGTCGTGAAATCGCCCCATACGGAGCCGGATAAAGCACGAAGGTCATAGCCTTTGGGGCTTTTCAGCATCGGGTGATGCTGCCTGAACCACTCGGCAAGGGTTGCGATTTTGTTTCTAAACGTCAAATTGTCGGCTACGCTCAGGGTTGCGTTTCGCATTTTGTATGCTTTTTCAGGAAGATGGTTCTCGAACCTCCATTTGCCTTCTTTTTGCAGCAGCCAACGTGAGTCCTGTCCGTAGGTCAAAATAGAGACAAGCAGTACTACCGTTACCAATTTGGATTTGGCCATGCTTTCGTGAGTTGCAAATTGATAATTGTACATGTTGATAAGTACACACTCATATTTAGTTTGGCGTGTTTGTGTTCCCGTGGTCTGTGGCACACAGACCAATTGATAGTCGGGCAGTTGCGGTCTGTGTGCCACAGACCACGGTGGTTTGATTGACACGCTTCACCAGTCAAAGAAAACAATATTGCTGTATCCCTCCAGAAGCCGAAGGGCACTATAGCTCCCATCGGCTCTTGGCAAGTGCGTTTTAGACAAAAATTGACAAATCCCGCAATCGGCGGGAACGTCCAAAACGCTGCGTCGCTTCATCAACGGCGTAAAAATTTGAACAATCGTGAAGCCACCCATCCGATAACTGCGCCATACGCGATGTATTTGTACGGATTGGCGGAAATGAAACGGGTTTTGTCCGCTGTGATCTCGACCACGCCCACCGGCTGGGCCACCAATCCCATTCCGATGCCTGCGCCACCGGCTCCTTTGTTTGCTCCGTTTTCCGGGTCAGCTCCGTTGGAGCCGCCGTAGCCGCCCCCGAAACCAGAGGTGATTTTGGCAACCGGAATGATTGTTTTGTCGTGCGTGGAAATAGGCTCGCCGTACACGTGCTTGGCCGACAGTTGGTGCTGCGTAAAATCCTGCGCAGTTTCCATTAACTCTTGCGCTTTCATTGGCTGTGTTTTTAAGGGTGAGGATGACATTGACGATGCTGAATACGATAGAGGCCGGGGTTTTGCTCTTTTAAGAGATACTATTTTCCTCTGTAGTCCATTGACCATCCGCCTTGATAGCGTCCAAAAAATAAACGTTTAAATCACTCACTATTCGCCGAGAAAGAGAATGAGCCGCATCATCGGGACGGATGATTCATTGCACCTGCTATTGCTGTCTTTTGACAGCAGCTTGCACCCGTTCGCCTGCCAAAACAAAACGCCACCCGTAACACTGATGACGAGCAGGCGTTTTGGGCGTTTTTTGGCAATTTTCCCTAATATCGGTCA
The DNA here is from genome assembly GCA_025455595.1 of Cytophagales bacterium. Lineage (GTDB taxonomy): Bacteria > Bacteroidota > Bacteroidia > Cytophagales > 172606-1 > Xanthocytophaga. The sequence goes on from JALOMD010000212.1 coordinate 2,200, forward strand.
CTTGCCGAAAGACCAAACGATACTCGCCCCTGCGGACAGATAGTTCAGGTTCACGGCAGTGGTTGTTTCATTGACCGTTAGATTTCTGGCAAGCGAACGGTAGCGAACCGAAGGCATCAATTGCCATCTTTCGCCGAGCGGAACAGCCAAACCGGCTTCCAGTTGCCAGCCCAACCCGTGTCCCGAATCACTGATGATGTCACCGGCCGGGTTTTCCACCTCAATATGGTTGTAGATGCCGCCGCCCCGTATCAGGTATTTCAGTTTCGATTGTTCACTGAAGGGATGGATGAATTGCAGCCCGACTGTGTAGCCGGTCTCTTCAAAATCCATGTTGTTGCCGGCGAAGGTCTGGCCTGAGCCGAACCGGTTCCAACTCCAGCCTGCGTACAGACCGAGGTGCGACATGAACCGGTACGCCAGTGTTCCTTCAAAACCATAGCCGGTGTTGAGGTCGCTGCCCCCTAACTTTTGCACCGGGATGCTTGCGTTGGTTCTGAATTCAAGACCCCACCGCTGTTGCGCGTAAGCCTGCGAACCCAAGCCAAGCAAGGCCACAGCCATCAAGCCTACTGTCAGTGTCACGATAAGCGGACACCTTTGCCGAATGTTTGAAATGTTTTTCATAAGAGTAAGATTTAGTTGACATCGGCAAAGGTATTTTCAGGCTATGGCATGTTTGGTGATGTAGGGGGCTTGCTCCTGTGATGTTGCTCACCCAGACAGGTGACCGAAAAGCGGGCAAGCAATGACCGGCGTGTCATTAAAATTTAATCAAATCCACCGTTTTGGGCAATTTTTGGCTAAAACGCCTGTAGCACATGCTTCAGCCTGTGCACCACGCCACGGCGTGGTTTCACTACAGCGCAACTGCGCAATAGTATCTTTTTCCTGATGAAAACCCGCCTTCGGCGGCGCATTACGCCATGGCGTGATGCTACAGGCGTTTCAGCCATTTTTTGCCTAAAACGCTCCTGACAAAATAGTGATCGAAAAACTTTATTCTGACGGGTTTAAAAAATCGCAATTAACTTAAAATCAATTACTTACAGAGATAAATATCTGTCAAAATAAAGTTTTTCAACCAATAGTATCTGCGCAACCTACAAAACCTGCCCGTTTTCTCTTACTGACATTCATCAGCACCGGTACACATTTCTATCATCGGCTCTTGCTCTCAGGCTCATTCATTCGTTTCCATCAATCGGCGTACTTGCGTTTGTTCATGCAAACCAACCTGACTCAGTCATGGAAACACAACTCACGCCGGTTTATGTCCTTCCCTTTGGGAACATCCGTCTGTCGCAAGTGGGCGAAGTGGGCGGCAAAAACGCCTCGTTGGGCGAAATGTTCAACCAACTCTCCACGCAGGGCATCCGCATTCCTGACGGATTTGCCACCACCGCGCAGGCTTACTATGATTTTCTGGATTACAACCACTTGTACGATAAAATCCAAACCGTACTGAACCGATTGGACACCGACGGATTCACGAACCTGCCCGAAATCGGGGCCGAGATCCGGGAAATGATTCTGGCCGCGCACTTGCCGCCGGAGATTGAGCAAGCCGTCCGGCTGGCCTACCGCGAGTTGCAGGGAAAATACGGAAGGGTCGTTGCAGTGGCCGTGCGCAGCAGTGCCACCGCCGAAGATTTGCCCCACGCCAGTTTCGCCGGGCAACACGAGTCGTTTCTGAACATCAGCGGCGAAGAGCAACTGTTGCGTACTTGCGTCAAATGCTACGCCTCGCTTTTCAAAGACCGCGCCATCAAATACCGCCACGACAACGGCTTTGCCCACATGAAAGTGGCTTTGTCCATCGGCGTGCAAAAGATGGTTCGCTCCGATTTGTCCGGTTCCGGCGTTTGCTTCACGCTTGACCCCGATTCGGGTTTTCGCGATGTGGTTTTGATTACCGGCTGCTGGGGACTGGGCGAAAACATTGTGCAGGGAGCGGTCAATCCCGACGAATTCACGGTCTTCAAACTCACGCTTCGGCAAAACAAACAGGCGATACTCTCCAAAAAGCTCGGCTCTAAAGCCCACACGATGGTTTACGCCCCGGACGGAAGCGAAAACACGATTGTAAACACCGAAACGCCCCAGGAAAAACGTGATACCTTCACCCTGAACGACGAGGAAATCAAGCAACTGGCGCAGTGGAGCCTTGTGATTGAAGAACATTACGGCCAGCCGATGGACATTGAATGGGCCAAAGACGGGCTGGACGGCGAGATTTATATCGTGCAGGCACGCCCCGAAACGGTGCACAGCCAGCAAAAGCAAGCCCTGTCGGTGACCGAGTACCGACTGGTGGAACAAGGCAAACTGCTGGTTTCGGGCAAAGGCATCGGCCACAAGATTGTGAGCGGCACGGCGCGTATCATCCGTTCGCCGCAGGAAGCCAAAGCCCGCGAGTTGCAAGCCGGCGACGTGCTGGTGACCGACATCACCAATCCCGACTGGGACCCGATTCTGAAGAAAGTGTCGGCCATTGTGACCAACCGGGGCGGACGCACCAGCCACGCAGCCATCGTGGCCCGCGAGTTGGGAGCGGTGGCGGTTGTCGGAACCACCACGGCCACCGAGACCATTGCCGACGGCAGCCCGGTCACGGTGGTGTGTACCGACGAACAGAACGGACAGGTGTTTGACGGAAAGCTGAAATGGAAGCAGAAGGAAACCGACTTGTCGCAACTCCAAAAACCGCACACCCAAACGATGTTCATCCTCGGCGACCCCGACCAGGCGTTCCGCTTGTCGCGTTATCCCAGCGACGGGGTGGGACTGATGCGGTTGGAATTCGCGATTAACAACGCCATTGGCATCCACCCGATGGCGTTGGTGAAGTTTGGCTCGCTGAAAGACACCGCCGCCCAAGCGGAGATTGCGCAACGCACGCAAGGCTACGCCGACAAGAAGGAATTCTTTGTGGAGAAACTCTCGCAAGCGGTGGCAACGGTGGCGGCGGCTTTCTTCCCCAAGCCGGTGATTGTGCGCATGAGTGATTTCAAGACCAACGAATACGCCAACTTGCTGGGCGGCAAGGAATTCGAGCCGACGGAAGAAAACCCGATGCTGGGCTTCCGGGGAGCGTCGCGGTACTACGACGCGCGTTACGCCGAAGGTTTTGTGCTCGAATGCCAGGCCATGCGGCGGGTGCGAGGGGACATGGGCCTGACCAACGTGAAGCTGATGATTCCGTTTTGCCGCACGGTGGAGGAAGGCCGAAACGTGCTGGAACTGATGCGCCAACAAGGCTTGTCACGCGGCGAAAACGGGCTGGAAGTCTATGTGATGGCCGAGATTCCGAGCAACATCATCCTCGCCCGTGCATTTGCCGAAGTGTTCGACGGCTTCTCCATCGGCTCCAACGACCTGACGCAACTGACGCTGGGCGTGGACCGGGACACGTCGTCGGTGCACGGCTTGTTCAACGAAAACGACGAAGCGGTGAAGGAACTGATTGAAATGCTACTGACTGCCGCCCATGAAGCTGGCAAGCCCGTCGGCATCTGCGGGCAGGCTCCCAGCGACTCGCCTGCCTTCACGCAATTCCTGGTCGAACACGGCATTGACAGTGTTTCGTTCAACCCCGATGCGTTTTTGAAGGGGCTGGTCAATATCAACCAGGCGGAAAAGGCGAGGATGGAAGTGGCGTATTGATCGGTTGGACTTTGAGCAAAATTTGCCCAAAACGCAAATGCAGGAAGCCAAAATTGATAGAATTTCTAAAAAATAGATAATGCAAA
>JALOMD010000213.1 GCA_025455595.1 Cytophagales bacterium
GTGCAGGCCGGTGACGGCGGCGGACGTGATTTCGGCAACGCCATCCAAGACCTCAACCCCGACGACATCGAGACGATTTCCGTGCTGAAAGGCCCCAGCGCGGCGGCGTTGTACGGCTCGCGGGCTTCCAACGGGGTCATCATGATTACCACCAAATCGGGCAAGGGCCAGAAAGGCATCGGCGTGACGTTCAACAATTCGCTCACGTTTGACCGCGTGTATGTGCTGCCCCGCTACCAAAACGAATACGGCGGCGGATACAAGCAGGAATTCGACACGTACACGTTCAACTCCGAAACCGACCCCGCCGAGTACGCGGCTTTTGACGGGCAGCCGTTTGCCAACAACGCCGCCGACGAAAGCTGGGGCCCGCGCCTCGACGGGCAGTTGGTGCGGCAGTGGTACAGTTGGTATCCCGGCACGCCCGAATTCGGGCAAATGACCCCGTGGGTGGCCCGACCGGACAACGTGAAAAACTTCTTCAACACGGGCATCACCCGCGCCAACAGCGTTTCGCTGGCGGGTTCCACCGACAAATCGGATTTCCGGCTGTCGTACACGAACATGAACCAGACGGGCACGTACCCGAACAGCCGGATGCAGCGCAACAACGTGAGCCTCGTCGCCAGCACGCAACTGAGTTCCAAACTGACCGCCGCCGCCCGCATCAACTACGTGCGGACGGATGCGACGGGCCGCCCGCCCACCGGACGCTGGAACGACAGCCGCGTGCTGCCGATTTCGTTCAACACGTGGTTTGCGCGGAATCTGGATTTGGAGCGAATGAAAGACTACCGCCTGCCCGACGGACGCATCCTGAACTGGAACATCAGCGACCCGACCAACCCCCGGCCTTATTACTGGAACAACCCGTATTTCGTGTTGTTCGAAAACTACAGCACCGATTACCGCGAACGGGTGTTCGGCAACGTGTCGCTGACCTACGAACTGGCGAAAAACCTGACCGTAACCGGCTTCCTGCGCAAAGACTTCTACGACGACTTCCGCGACGACCGGCTGGCCGAGGGCTACATTTACCAAACCGCTTACGAACAGGAAATCAGCCGCGTGAACGAAACCAACTACGAATTGCTGGTGCAGTACAACAAGCGTTTCGGCAAGTCGTTTTCGCTGAACCTGACGGGTGGAGCCAACGCCCGGCGGCAGAATTTCCGTCGCAATTACGGACGTACGCGCGGCGGCCTGAGTGCCACCAACTTCTTCAACCTGCGGGCTTCCACCGACCCGCCGCTGCTTGATGATTTCTCTTCCGAACGCGCCGTGAACAGCATCTACGGCAGTGCCAGCCTCGGCTTCCGCGACTTCCTCTACGTGGACGTGACGGGTCGCAACGACTGGTCTTCGACGCTGCCCGCCGGGAACCGCTCTTACTTCTATCCGTCCGTTTCCACGAGTCTGGTTTTCTCCGAACTGGTGCAAACCTCGTGGCTGTCGTTCGGCAAGTTGCGGGCGGGTTGGGCGCAAGTCGGCAACGACACCGACCCGTACCGCCTGCAAACCCGCTACTCGCCCGGCGACAACTACGGCAGCCAGCCGGTGTATTTCGTGCCCAACACGCGCAACAACAGCCGCCTGAAACCCGAAATCAATACTTCCTACGAAGTCGGGCTAGAAACCAAGCTGTTCGGCGGTTTGGTGGGCTTCGACGTGACGTATTACAACAACGCGTCGCGCAACCAGATTTTGCCGCTGCCCGTCTCGGCCACCAGCGGATTTGAGTCCACCATCGTAAATGCCGGGGAAGTGCGCAACAACGGCATCGAAGTGGCTCTTTCGGCCACGCCCGTCACCACGCCCGGCGGTTTTGAATGGAACGTCGGCCTCAACTGGGCACGCAACCGCAACAAGGTGATGGAACTGGCCGCCGGACAAACGAACTATTTGCTCAACCCCGGTTTCGGCCTCATCAACATCAACGCGCAAGTGGGCCAGCCCTACGGCATCCTGATTGGTGACGGCTTTGCTACCAACGACCAAGGCCAGCGGCTGGTGGACGAAAACGGCTCGTACATCATCGAGCAGAACAAAATCCTCGGCAGCGTGCTGGCCGACTACACGGGCGGCATTTCCAACAGTTTCTCGTACAAAGGCTTCTCGCTCAACGTGTTGGTGGATTTCCAACGCGGCGGACACATCTTCTCGCGCACCAGCGGACTGGGTCAATATTCGGGCTTGCTCATTGAAACGGTGGGCAACAACGACCGGGGCGTTCCGAAACGCAATCCGGTGGACGCAGGCGGCGGTGTCCGGGCCGACGGCGTGTTTGAAGACGGCCGCCCCAACGACATTTACATTGACGCACAGCGGTATTACAAGGAACTGCTCCAGTTTTCCGAAGCCCACACGTACGATGCCAGTTTCGTGAAACTCCGCGAAGTCCGCCTGACCTACGCCTTTCCAAGCCGCTGGTTCACCCGCACACCGGTTCAGGGCATGTCGCTGTCGCTGGTAGGCCGCAACCTCGCGATTCTGTTCCGCAACATCCCGCACATTGACCCCGAAGGGGCGTTGGGTTCGGGCAACATCCAAGGCATGGAAGAAAACCAACTGCCCAGCGTGCGTTCGCTTGGGTTTAATCTGAATGTGAAGTTTTAAAGGCCCCCCAGCCCCCGAAGGGGGAGCCAAAAACTCCCCTCCTTGCGAAGGAGGGGCTGGGGGTGGTAGAAACGCCGAGACAGACGCAGATGCCGCATTTTGAGCGTATCGCCAGTTGCCGTTTTAGGCAAAAATCGCCCAAAACGCTTTCACTTGAACCGTCATTGCGAGCGGAACGAAGTGAAGCGTGGCAATCTGCCGCCGGTAGCTTCGCGAGCCTTGGGAAGAGCTTTTTGCCGAGCCTGTGACGATAAGATTGCCATCCCGACTCGTCGGGACAGGCTGGCGTTTCGCTTCGCTACACGCCTCGCAATGACGGATATTTCTAACAGCGTTTTAAGCATTTTTTGCTCAAAACGCCGAATCACTTGACAGCGGCTCTGACTTCTGCATTCTGACCTCTGACCTAACAAAATAGTATCTTTTGAAAAGCCAAAACCTCTTGTCTTGAATCGCGGATGAAACGGATGACGCAGATTTCGCGGATCAATCGCTGAACAAACAGATGCGTCAAGTCCAAGCTTTTATCCGTGCAATCCGCGTCATCTGTGCGAATCCGCGATTCAGGACAGAAAACCATACCGATTATGAAAAAACAAATCCACATCCTTGGGTTGGCTTGCTTGCTGCTGGGATTGGCGGCTTGCGAAAACAACTTCGACCAAATCAACAACGACCCGAACAATCCCGCCAATGTGCCCACCGCGTTCCTGCTCACCAGTGCCGAACGCAGCATTGTGTCCGAACTGATGGGGCGCAACAGCAGTTGGGGCTTCGACATCGTGCCGCGCCGGTACATGCAGCATTGGTCGGCTACGCTCTACACCGAGACTGACCGCTACCAAGACATCCGCTCGGATTTCAGCAAATTCTACAGCGGCGGTTTGAAAGATTTGGTGACCGTCATCCAACTCAACACCGACGATGCCACCAAGTTCGAGGCCGCCAAATCCGGCCCGAACGCCAACCAAATCGCGGTGGCGCGTATCCTGAAAGCGTGGACGTTCCAAAACCTGACCGACATCTGGGGCGACGTGCCCTATAGCGATGCCCTCAAAGGCGACGGCAACTACCTGCCCAAATACGACACGCAGGAAGCCATTTACGCCGATTTGATTAAAGAACTGGACGAGGCCACCGCCCAAATTGACGAGTCGGCAGGCAGCATTCAAGGCGACATCATCTACGAAGGCGACATGGCCCAATGGAAGCGTTTCGCGCAGTCGCTGAAGTTGCGCTTGGGGATGCGGATGTCCAAAGTGGATGCCGTTAAAGCAAGACAAACAGTGGCGGCGGCGTTGGGCAAAGACCTGCTCGCTTCCAATGAAGACAACGCCTTGTACAAATACCTCACCGCCGCCCCGAACAACAACCCGTGGCAGCAGCAGTACGATTTCGGTGCCCCCGAATTTGCCCTCACGACCACGATGGTCAGTAAACTGACCACCCTGAAAGACCCGCGACTGGAGATATACGGCAATCCGGCGGAAAACAGCGGAAAGTTTGTGGGAATGCCCTTCGGCGTGGGCAACGACATTGCCGGAAGTTTCGGAGCTTCCAACGTCTCGCTGCCCGGCGACGTGGTTCGGGAAGCGACTTCGCCCGCCATTCTGATGACTTACGCCGAGGTGCTGTTTCTGAAAGCCGAAGCCGCCGCTCGCGGCTGGGTGCCGGGCGATGCCGCCGCGTTGTACAAAGATGCCATCCGGGCTTCGATGGAATACTGGGGCGTGTCGGCGACTGACGCGGAGGCGTATCTGGCGCAGCCTGCGGTGGCGTTCAACGCGGCCAACTTCGCCCGGTCCATCGGTGAGCAGAAATGGCTGGCTCTGTACATGCAAGGCACCGAAACGTGGTCGGAATGGCGGCGGCTGGGCTACCCGGAACTGCAACCGGCTCCGGCAGCCGTCCAAAACCGCCCGATTCCGCGTCGGCGCGGCTATCCGCAATCCGAACTGAGCCTGAACCAAGCCAACTACGAAGCCGCCCTCACCCGCCAAGGCCCTGACCTGATGGACACGCGGGTGTGGTGGGACAAAAAGTAATTCAGAATTATGAATTCAGAATTAAGAATTACTGTAGCACATGCTTTAGCCTGTGCGAAATGCGTAGCATTTCTAAAAGCGTTTTAGGCAAAAAACGGCTAAAACGCCGCATTACAAAATAGTGTCTTTTGAAAACGCGAAACCCTGTAAGGGCGGGGCTTGCCCCCGCCCAGCGCGTTACGTGCAGGCTCGCATAAAAACAATGCGAGCCTGTGGGAAAGAAGGCAACCGCAAGGGTTGCCCCTACAAATCCAACCGCGTTTTAGGCAAAAAACGCCCAAAACGCCTGTAGTTGAAGCGTCATTGCGAGCCTTGTAGCGATAGCGGAGAGGCGAAGCAATCTCTCACGGAGCATCGCGAGCCTTGGGAAGAGCTTTTTGCCGAGCCTGTGCCGATGAGATTGCCACTCCCGACACGTCGGGATCGCAATGACGGTTTGAACAACCAGCGTTTTAAGCGAAAAACGCCCAAAACGCCCTAAAAAGGCAGAATACCCCAACATCGGGCATCGCCCGATGGAACAGCAATTAACCATCTAACAATCAACACAAAATGACATCCATTTACAAAAACATCCGCGTGGGACTTGTCTTGCTGGCAGGTCTCTTGGTGTGTCTGACGGGCTGCGACAAAAAAGCGGCTTCGTCGGCAAGCAAGTCAACCTTCGTCGTGGCCGACGAATTCCGGCATCCGCTTGATCCGCTGGACACGAACGAAATCAAAAGCGTGAAGGAAATCCTGCTCGCGTCCGGCAAGATGGACACCAACCAACTGCTGTTCCTGATTAACCTGCACGAGCCGCCCAAAGCCGAAATCCTGGCCTACCAAGCCGGGCAACCGTTTCGTCGCGAGGCGTTTGTCTGTTCGTACAACTACGACAAAAACCTTGTCTCTGAGTCGGTTGTGGATTTGAAAGCCAAAAAAGTGCTGTCGTTCAAAACCGTTTCCGACGTGCAGCCCGGCACGTTCGAAAAAGACTCAATCATCAACGACGTGCTGAAAAAAGATTCGGGCTGGGTGGCGGCTCTGAAAAAACGCAACATCGCACCCGATTCGGTCAGGTGTTGGGGGCAATTCGTGGGCGAGTTGGGCATGGCCCCCAAAAGTCACCGTGAGTTGATTGGCGTGCCTTCGTACAAGAACAAAAAATACAAGTCGCTGCCGATTGCCGGTCTGTACGCCTTCGTGGACATGACCGACCGGAAAGTGGTCAAAATCATTGACGAAGACGGCAAATACACCACGCCAACGGACATCGGCTACTTCAACGCCGACTCGGCCAAGGTGCGT
>JALOMD010000214.1 GCA_025455595.1 Cytophagales bacterium
GCAGTTCCGCCTCGAACTGCTCGAAAAAGCCAAAAAATCACCCGTCGGGGCCGTCAAATACGACGTTGACCGGATGATGGGTGTCATCCGGCTGGCGGTGGAAAAATCGGGTTGGGGCAAGAAAAAAGGCGTTTCTCAGGGATTCAGCGTGTATTTTTCGCACGCTTCCTACGTGGCGCAAGTGGCAGAGGTAGTCACGCAGAAAGGAAAGCCGGTGCTGCGCAGAATCCACGCCGCCGCCGACTGCGGTATTGTCATCAACCCCAGCGGGGCGCGGCAGCAGGTGATGGGCGGCATTGTGGACGGCCTCGGCCACGCCATGTACGGCAATTTGACTTTCAAAGAAGGCATGCCGCAGCAGAACAACTTCCACACGTTCCGCCTCATCCGCCTCAACGAGATACCGGAAGTGGACGTACACTTTGTGCAGAACACCATTGACCCCACCGGCCTCGGCGAACCGGCCCTGCCGCCCACCGGCGCGGCCGTGGCCAACGCCCTGTTCCGCGCCACCGGCAAACGCCTGCGCAACCAGCCGCTCAACGAAACAAGCGAGGTGACAGGTTAATACTAAAATGTCTTGGGTCTTGGGTCTTTAGTCTTGAGTAAAAAAGCACTGATTATCAATGTTTTATAAATCTACTAATACGCAATGTTCGTCTTGTTTTAGTATAAGATGTGAATTCAACAAAAAACGCCCGAAACGCCTTTTCCGAAATCAGGAAAAGCGTTTTGGGCGTTTTTATTTGAAACTGACAATGAACGGGTTATGGCGAAAACCGCTCGACTGCGTTGGCACTTCGTTTACCTTTGCCCCGCCCAAGCGTATGAAGAACGAGCATTAATTACATACCTCGAAGAATCTGGAAAGCACCGGTGTTTTACGTCGGTGCTTTTTTAGTTTTGGGCGTTTTTTACCCAAAACGTATTGTAATTGTCTGACATTTTTCGCTTTGGTTGTTTCTCGCCCAAAACGCCGGGTTGTAGGGGCGGGCTTGCCCCCGCCCGGTGTTTCCCACAGGCTCGCGTTGCCCCTATTCGAGCCTGCACGACAGAGGGCGGGGGCAAGCCCCGCCCCTACGGACGTTCCTTTCGTTCAAACCGGAAACGTTAGACAGTCTCACTGTAAAAAAAGATAGTACAGGTGCGCACTTGGCAAGATGTTTTTTGAAGAAATTGCCGTACACTCCGAGTGGCGTTTTGAGCAAAAACGCCCAAAACGGTTTGTCTCTGTTGTTTCAAACTTGTGCGTCAAATGAATTTCCTTCGGTTTATGTGGCGATGGACAGCGGCCGGGACGGTCGTCTGGTTGGCGCAAACGGTTGACTTCGCCCCGCGTCTGGCCCAACTGCAACGCATGGAAACGCATTTCAACGAATTCATCCTCAGTCGCGTGCTGCTGGCCGCCGGGGTCGGTTTGGCTGCTGCGTTCCTCGTCAGTCGCACCCGCCGACGCAGCATTTTGATGCGATACTGGCTGCTGCTGTTTATATTCGGCCTGTTTTGCTTGTTGTTTCGCATTGACGACCTTTTTACCGGATAGCGGCTCGATACGCGGTTTTCTGTATTTCTACTGTAAATTAATGCATTCCATATTCAAAATTCATTATTTTTTACTCCACCGCCCAGTCTTTCAGCCGTTGCGGGGCTTCGCTGCCGTCTTCCGAATAGAGCTTTCCTTCGCCGTTTTCGCGGATGCCTACGTAGAGTACATCTTTGTTCAGGTCGGCCATGATGACGGCACCGGGGTCGCCGCCGCTGTGGGCTTGCATGGCCCATGTGTACATCATGCCGTTTTCTATTTCAATGGGCGTTTCCACCTCCCAAATACTTTTCACAAAACCGTACCGCTCGCCGAGCATTTTCTTCAGTCTTTTCTGTAAAACGGCGTTTTCCAACAGTTTCACGTCGTGCGGGTATTCGCCTTTCAAGTCGGCAAGGAAACGCAGTTCTTTACCCGTTTTTTCTGTCTGTGCCTGTTGATTTTCTCCAACATCTTTTTGGGACAGTTCCTGCTCTTTTTTCAGCAGTTCGTTTTCTTTCTTGAGCAACTCGTTTTCTTTCTCAATCAATTCCCGGTCTTTCTCATCCGTTTTCGCCGATTGACTGCACGCAGCAAACAGCAGCAACAGAGAACAGAAAATTGAAACAATAGCCAGTTGGATTTTCATAACATGATTGTGGTTAATGAATGTGTGTTTGTTGTAAAGGTATCCGTCTGAAATTTTCCATTACAATAGTTTTTTAACTAAACGCCAAACCGTAGGGGCGGGGCTTTCCCCCGCCCTGTCCGGCACAGGCTCGGCCAAGGATAATCCGAGCCTGCACGTGACGCGTTGGGCGGGGGCCAGCCCCGCCCCTACAGACGGTGCGTTTTGGGCGAAAATCGGCCAAAACGGAAAATGTTTAAACAATCACTGTTTTTCTGATTATAGGTCGCGTTGCGTTTTGGGCAAAAAATGCCCAAAACGCCCGCTACTCCATGCCCCAAGCTCCATGCCCCACGCCTAAAACGCCGCTTTCATCTTTTGCAACGCCGTGCGGGCCACCAGCAGCGGGTCTTGGGCGTAGTAGGTCTTGTTGAACACCTCGAACGACAACACCACCGGACGGTCAGGGTTGCGGATGGCTTGTGCGATGCGGGCCAGCGGAGCCACGCCGTCGCCGGGATAGACGCGGTCGGCATCGGTGATGGCGGCGGGCGTGAGGTGCGCCGGGTAGTCGTTGACGTGGAAAATTTCAACGCCCGGCTTGCCCACCAGTGGCAGTGCGTCGAGGCTGGAGCCGCCTTTGTAGAGGTGATATACATCGAGCAGCACGCGGGCCGCCGGGTGGCCGCATTCGGTGGCCACGTACATCACTTCACTCAGGCGGCTCAGGTTCTGCGCAAAGCCCCACAGTTCCAGTTGCGGCACCACGCCCGTCTGCACACCGATTTCCAACGCCGCCCGGTAGCGTTCGGCCACGTATTTCAAGTCCAGTTTGGGGTCGGTGCTTTGGTGCGCCCCGATGGGCGGCGCGGCCGTGCGGCGGCAACCGATTTGCGCCAGCAGTTCCATCTCGCGTTTCAGTTGGTCGAGGCCCTTGGCGCGGGCCGCATCGTCGTCCACAATCCACGGCGCAAAACCGATGGCGTTCTCGCATGTCAAGCCCAAATCTGACAACATGCGGCGCACTTGTGCGGTGGTGCCGCCTTTTTCCAAGTACGCCTGCAAGGTGTCCATCCAGATTTCGACCGAGCGGAAACCGGCCTTCGAGACAGTTTCGAGTTCTTTCGACAAACCCAAGTTGTGTCCGCGAATGGTGCTGGTGTTCAAGCAGTAAACGAAAGAGCCACGGGCCGGAGGCGCGGCAAAAACAGAAGCGGCGGGCAACAACGGAAAAGCCGCCGCTCCGACTGTCTTCAGAAAATGACGACGATTGGGCATGGAGAAAGGATGGTGGATTAAAGCCGCAAGATATGGTTTTCAAAAGTGAAAAATGAAAGGCGAACCGTGAGCGAGAAGCGTTTCAGCCGATTTTATCCAAAACAACGGAAGGACAAACCCCAGGCAGCAATCCATTGGCTGCATGACTTCTGTACAATTGAACAGGAACAGAATTTTTATATTACTGGAGCTAAACATTGCGCAACTGTCCTGTCAGGCGATTCGCGATGATATTGCATTCTTTCGGGATGAAAAAACCGCCTGTTGTGACGTTTTGGGCAAAAATTACCTAAAACGAGAATCTCGCATCCGGCGCGAACGCCTCTCTGGCTTCTTACTTCTGACCTCTGACTTAAACTCGTACTTCAAGATGAAACTACGCCACATCGGGTATGCGTGCATCAACACGCAGCTCGGCGTTACCACCAACCGCACTTTCCGGCTGGCCCGCCTCAGCGAAGAGGCAGTGTTCCAAACCGCCGAGGCCAATTTTGCAGCTTTGAAACAAATATTGGACTGGAACATAGAAAACGGCATCCGGCTGTTCCGCGTCGGGTCGTCCATCATTCCGTACGCCTCGCACGAGCGGTTCGCCTACGACTGGCCAGACCGGTTGTCCGTCCCCATCGCCGAGATTCGCGACATGGTGCGCACCCACGGCCTGCGCCTTTCGATGCACCCCGGCCAGTACACCGTACTGAATTCGCCGGAGCCGAAAACCGTGGCGGCATCGGTGCGCGAAATCGAATGGCAGGCGCGGCTCGTCAGCGAACTTGACCCCGAACAGGGCGTGATGGTGCTGCACATCGGCGGCGCGTACGGCGACAAGCCGACGGCCATCCGGCGTTTTGCGGAAAATTTCCACAATCTGCTCAGCGAAACGGCCCGCCAGCGGCTGGTCATCGAAAACGACGACGTGACGTTCACCCTCAACGAAGTGCTGTTTCTAAACGAACTGACCGACACGCCCGTGGTCTTCGACATTCTGCACCACAAAGTGAACCACGAAGGCACACGTTGGCAAGACGGCCTCACGACGCAACTGCGCCGCGTGGTGGACACGTGGCGGGGCCGGGTGCCCAAGGTGCATCTGTCGTCGCCGAAGGAAGGCTCGGCCACGTCTCACGCCGATTTCATCACGCAAGACGACTACGACGAACTGCTCTACTGGATGGGCCAGTTCAAGCCAGACGACTATTTTGACCTGATGGTTGAAGCCAAGTTGAAAGACCAAGCCGTACAGGCGTTGGCGTGTGAATCAAGTGGTCAGTCGTCAGCGGTCGGTGGTCAGTAAAATGATGCAACTGCCTAAACGCCGGTTTGGCGTACAGTTGTGTTGCCCTACTGGTGTCACGCCTCGGCGTGATGCCGAAGGCTTGACCAGCGTCCGCTGGTCGCAAACCGACAGGTTTGCCAAAGCCGATGCCAACAAAAGCGGCAGACAAACTGCGGCGTTTCAAGCAAAATCGCCTAAAACGCCTCCGACTTGCTCGTCACCGAAATTGCGCCTCGGCACGGTGCCCCTACTGGCGCAAGCGTCCGCTTGTGCCTATCAATTGACCAGCGTCCGCTGGTCGCAAGCGAAGCTTGCAAAGGACGACACCACACCGAGGCGTAACCTCGGCAAGGAACAAATCGGAAGCGTTTTAGGCGATTTTGCTTAAAACGTTGCTTGTTTCCGCTTTTGTTGGCATCGGCTTTGGCAAACCTGTCGGTTTGCGACCAGCGGACGCTGGTCAATTGATAGGCACAAGCGGACGCTTGCGCCAGTCACGCCAGCCACGACGTTTTAGGCGTTTTTGCCCAAAACGCTTTTCTTCACACCTTGGCGCGAGCGGGCGGAGCTTTTTGCTACCTTCGCCACTCAGCTTGCTTTGGTATGATGGACACTTTTTACACCACCTTCCGCCAATTTCTTGATTACGCCTCCCAAAACTTGCTTCCGCATCTGTCGGTGGACTGCGTGGTGTTCGGCTTCCACCGGAGCCGCCTGCGGGTGCTTCTGTTGAAAAACCGGCACAACGGACAGTGGGGCTTGCCGGGTGGATTCGTAGGCAAGACGGAATCGCTGGAGACGGCGGCCAGCCGGGTGCTACGCGAACGCACCGGATTGGACGATATTTTCCTGCAACAGTTTCACGTGTTCAGCGAGCCGGGTCGTTCGGACGGCAACGGCGCGGAGGAATTCATGAGACAGGAAGGCGTTCTGTCCGAAGGAAACAACTGGCTGGCGCAGCGTTTTCTGACGGTGGGTTTCTATGCTTTGGTGGACGCGGCACGGGTCACGCCGCAGCCCGACGCTTTTTCGGAGGAATGCACTTGGTGGGACTTGGCGGCGATAGGCCCGCTCATGCTCGACCACTCGCAGATACTCGAAAAGGCCTTGGCCACGCTGCGCCTGCACTTGAATTACGAACCGATTGGCTACAATCTGCTGCCCGAAAAATTCACCATGCCGGAACTGCAAACCCTGTACGAAACCATCTTGGGCCGCAAGTTGGATCGGCGCAATTTCCA
>JALOMD010000215.1 GCA_025455595.1 Cytophagales bacterium
GTTTTTCTTTCCAAGGCTTTGTGCAGCGTTTGCCACCGTTGCTGGGTTTCGGCAGCCAGTGTTTTGAACGAGGCCGGGTGCAGTACAATCGGCTTTTTTTCCTGCTCCTTGCGTTTGCGGCGGCTGTCGTTCCACTGCCGCACGGCCCGGAACGACTCGTCGGCCGACATGCGGGCTTGGCTCCGTTGGTTGAGGTCGGCCACAGGCAAGGGTTTCAGGGCCGCGAACACCACTTTCTTGTTCACCGAATCGGCTGGCAGTGCAGTGGGTTGGTTGGACTCGCGTTGGCCCAGCGTCTCGAAAACGTCGGGCTGGGCCACGTGCGGCACCACGCCTTGGCGTTGCGCACTTTTGCCCGTAACGCGGTACAACTTACTCAGGGTGACTTTGGCAAAGCCCCAGTCGGACTTCACTTTGGAATGGCCCGGTGCCGCCGCGTTCACGGCCGGGTCAATGGGCAACACTTGCTGGCCGGTGGCTTTGCCGTAGGTGGTGCTGCCCACAATCACGGCCCGGTTGTAGTCTTGCAGCGTGCCCGCCAGCAGCTCGGAGGCCGACGCACTGTGGCCGTTGACCATGACGGCCATCGGCCCGTCGTAGAGGGTGCCCCGGTTCATGTCTTTCATCAGCACAGGTTTGCCGCCGGTTTCTTGCATCAAGGCCAGCGGGCCTTCGTCAATGAAAATGCCCGCCAGTGCCAGCCCTTCGCGCAGCGAGCCGCCGCCGTTGTAGCGGATGTCCAGAATCAGGCCTTCGACATTGGCTTGTTTCAGTTTCACGATTTCCTTGGCTACGTCGTTGGCGCAGCCGAGGCCCGCTTCAAAATCTTCCCACTCGGTGTAAAAGCCGGGCAGCGAAATGTACCCGATTTTCAGGTCGCCTTTCAATATGTAGCTTTTGACAATGTTTTCGTCGGCGCGGATTTTGGCGGGCACCAGCGAAACGGTCTTTTCCAGGCCGTCGGCCTTGCGGACGGTCAGTTCCAGTTTGTCGGTTTTGGAGGCGGCGAGCATTTCGGCCACTTCGTCGGCTTCGGCTCCGGCCAGGTCAACGGCGTTTTGGCCCGGCCGCTTCAGTTGCGTCAGCACGTCGCCCTTGTGCAGTTCGTTCGACTGCCACGCCGGGCCGCCCGGCACCAAGTGCGCGATGACCACGTTGCCGTCGTCGTCTTCGTCGAGGTCAATGCCGACCGACAGCGTTTCGGTGGACAAGGCCGCTTGAAAATCCTCCCGCCCGTTGTTGGAAAAATAACGCGTGTGCGGGTCGAAGCATTCGCCGATGGCGTTCAGGAAAAACCCGGCCACCAACGCCTCGAAACCCGCCGGGTGGTTGAGCAGCCGCCGCAGATTGCGCTGCTCAATGGTGCGCACTTTGGCGCGGGCGGCGGGTTCGCGGGCCGTCAACTTGTCGAGGCTGCTGTTTGGCAAATCAGGCTGAGTGGCGGTCATGTCGGCCAAGGTGCGGAATTTCAGCCACTTGCCCCAACGTTGGGTTTGCTCGGCTTCAGTGGCGACGAACGTCAGGCTGTCGGTGTCGAACCGGCCGAAGTCAATGGTTTCGGCGGCTGAGAACACGAAAGGGCTTTTGGTGAGTGCGGCAACGGTTTGCTCGGCCTGCGAGAGTCGCTTTTGGTACAGGCCCGTCGCCAGCGGCAGAAACTTCCAGCCGTTGCCGCGCAGTTCGTCGTCAAGTTGGGTTTGGAAGGCCGTCAACTGCTTGCCGTCGGCCGCCGTGAAGTACAAGCCCGACGGATCTAATGTTTTCAGGAACCGCGCCAGCAACTGCGCCGAGAACCTGTCGTCCACCGCTTGCGGACTGTAATGCTTGGTTTCCAGCAGTTTGCGCAAGGCGATGGCCTGCTCCTGCCAGGAAACCGGCCGCTGGGCATAGACGACTGTCGGGAACAGAAAGAAAAAGCAGAGACGGAGGTAGAGTTTCGGCATAGAGTATCTGTACTTTACCAAAAGCGTTTTGGGCAAAAAATGCTCAAAACGGCAATTCGAATCCCAAAAGCCTCAAGGCATGGGAAAGATTGATGACGGTTGATTGATACGTAAAGTTAACGCCGAACCGAAATCTGACCAAACGCTACCGCCTGCTTGACGACTCATGTAAGATTACACCGTGTTTCGCTAAACCAAGTACTTGGCCATTAGTAGTCAGCTTTTAGCAAAAAAGTATAATATGCTTGATTTCAACAACTTACAAGGCGTTTCAAGCAAGAAATAGGTAAAACTATTTGTGATCAGGCACTTAAACATTTATAGTAGGCCTTTGGCTTGGCGTGAGAAACGGGGTGTTGTTGTAGTCCCGACAGGTCGGGATTCACCCGAAGGGTGATGCGCCGCAGTCAAGCCACGCCAGCGTGGCTCTCCGAATGACATTCGGAGATACCAGCGAAAGTCCAATATAAATATTTTCATAAAAAATTAGATTGGATTCCAAATTCAAATCGCGTAATTTAGGAGCCGATTTCTCATTGTGTCATTATGACGTATTCAATCTTTATGTATCCTGCCGCCAGCCGTAACAATGCACACGTGTCACCCAATTCTGCCCGAAAAGCTCCCGCGAAGGCGTTCTATCCGTTTTTTGCCCAAAACGCCAACCTGCAACCTTGAACCTGCAACTTTCAATCTTCCATTCGTAATTCATACTTCGTAAATCGTACTTCAAGATGATTCGTTTTCACTCCTCCAAAACCGCCCGGTTGCTGCTGTGGGCGGCGGCACTACTAAGTGTCGGCACGTATGCAACGGCCCAAACCAAGCCCAAGACAGCGGCGGCAACGCCCGTGAAACTGCTGGTGTTTTCCAAGACCAAAGGCTTCCGGCACAGTTCCATCCCGACGGGCAAGCTGGCCATTATGAAAATGGGCAAGGAAAAAGGCTTTGCGGTGGACACCACCGAGGATGCCGCCAAGTTCAACGAGAAAAACCTGCGGCAATACCGCGCCGTGGTGTTCCTGAGCACCACCGGCGACGTGCTGAACAACGCCCAACAAGCCGATTTCGAGCGGTACATCCAGTCGGGCGGCGGATTTGTGGGCATCCACGCCGCCACCGACACCGAGTACGACTGGCCGTGGTACAATAAACTCGTCGGGGCCTACTTCGCCTCGCACCCCGGCAACCCCAACGTGCAAAAAGGCATGATGCACGTGCTGGACAAAAACCACCCGTCCACCGCCGAACTGCCCGACCAGTTTGAACGCACCGACGAATTCTACGATTTCAAATCCTACCAGAAAGACCTGGTGAAGCCGCTCATCCGCGTGGACGAGAAGACGTACAAAGAAGGCAAGATGGGCGACTTCCACCCGATGGCTTGGTACCACGAATACGACGGCGGACGGGTGTTTTACACCAACTTCGGCCACACCGAGGAAACCTTCACCGAGCCGCTGTTCCTCAAGCACTTGTGGGGCGGCATCCGGTACGTGACCAGCGGCCCGGCCATGGACTACGCCAAGGCCAAAACCATGCGGGCACCCGAAGAAAACCGCTTCACCAAGACGGTGCTGTCGGCCAAGCTGGACGAACCGACCGAACTGGCCGTGCTGGACGGCGGCAAGGTGCTGTTCGTCGAACGCAAAGGTGCCGTGAAACTCTACGACCCCAAGACCCAGCAAACCAAGCTGGCTGCCCAGATTCCGGTCTATAGCAAACACGAGTACGGCCTGATGGGTGTGAACGTGGATGCCGACTTCGCCCAGAACCGCTGGGTCTATCTGTACTACTCGCACAACGTGGCCCCCGACACCGCCAACCGCTTGGTTCGCGTCAAGTTTGACCCGGCCAAAGACACGCTGCTGATGAACACCGAGCAGGTGATCATGCGCGTGCCTGTGAAACGCACCGATTGCTGCCACACGGGCGGCTCCATCGCCTTCGACAAGCAGGGTAACTTGTACCTGTCCACCGGCGACGACACCAACCCGTTTGCCCAAAAAGGCTACGCGCCGCTCGACCAGCGGCCCGGCCGCCAGGGTTGGGACGGGCAGTACACCTCGGCCAACACCAACGACTTGCGGGGCAAAATCCTGCGCATCAAGGTGAACGCCGACGGCACCTACACCACGCCCGACGGCAACCTGTTTCCGAAGGGCAACCCCAAGGCCCGGCCCGAAATCTACGTGATGGGCAACCGCAACCCGTACCGCATCTCGGTTGACCAACGCACCGGCTACCTGTACTGGGGCGAGGTAGGCCCCGATGCTGGCGAAGACAGCGACAAGCTCGGCCCGCGCGGCCACGACGAAGTGAACCAAGCCCGCAAGGCCGGCAACTTCGGCTATCCGCTGTTCATCGCCGACAACAAGCCGTACCGTAACTTCAACTTCGCCGACAGCACTTCCGGCGAGTGGTTCGACCCGGCCAAGCCCGTCAACCGGTCGGCGCACAATACGGGGCTTACCGAACTGCCGCCTGCCCAAAAGGCTTTCATCTGGTATCCCTACGCCGAGTCGAAGGAGTTCCCGCTGGTAGGCAAGGGCGGCCGCAACGCCATGGCCGGGCCGGTTTTCTACACCGACGACCACGAGGCTTCGAACGTGCGTTTTCCGGCTTATTACAACGGCAAGTTCTTCGCCTACGACTGGATGCGCGACTGGATCATGGCCGTGACCATGAACGAACAGGGCGACTTTGTGAGCATGGAGCCGTTTTTGCCCGGCACCAAGTTTTCGCACCCGATGGACATGCAGTTCGACAAAGACGGCTCGTTGTACATGCTCGAATACGGCCCCAACTGGTTTGCCCAGAACGACGAGGCCACCCTGAGCCGCATCACCTACAACGCGGGCAACCGCCCGCCGGTGGTGGCTGCTACCGCCAGCAAAAAGGCCGGTGCCGCGCCGCTCACGGTGGCGTTTTCGTCGAAAGGCACGCTGGATTATGACGGCGACGCGCTGAAATACGAATGGACGTTTGCTCCCGGTGCCAAAAGCACCCAGCCCAACCCGTCGTTCACCTTCGCCAAGCCGGGTATTTATAAACCCGTCCTGAAAGTGACCGATGCCAAGGGCAACGTTGCCACCTCGCGCCTTGAGGTGAAGGTCGGCAATGAAGTGCCCAACGTGGACGTGCTGGTGAAAGGTAACCGGTCGTTTTTCTGGGACAACCAGCCGGTGAACTACGAAGTGAAAGTGACCGACAAAGAGGACGGCGACCTGACCAAAGGCACCATTCAGCCCGAAGACGTTGCCCTGAGCATCAACTACTTGGAGGGATACGACAAAACCGTGATTGCTCAAGGCCACCAGATGAACACCAGCTTTGTGGCTGGCAAACGCCTCGTCGAACTCAGCGACTGCAAGGCTTGCCACGCTGTTGACAAAAAATCCATCGGCCCGACTTATTTAGACGTAGCCAAGAAATACAAAGGCAAGTGGATGATTGAAGCCAAATTGGCCGACAAAATCATCAAAGGCGGCGGCGGCGTGTGGGGAGATCAACCCATGAGTGCTCACCCGCAAGTGAGCAAAGAAGAAGCCACCGAAATGGTAAAATACATCCTCTCGCTGGCCGACGAGAAGAAAAAGGAACCGTTGAAAGGCACCTACACCACCAAAGACAACGGCAAGAACGGCACGTACATCTTCACCGCCTCGTACACCGACCGGGGCAAGGGCGACATCGGCCCGCTGACCGCCGACAAGACGGTGGTGCTGCGCAACGCCAAGACGAAAGCCGTCACCTACGACGGCTTCAAGGACATTTTCAAGTTCAAGATGCCCGGCACCGAGAGCGAACTGGCCGTTGGTTTGGCGCACAACGCCTACATGATGTTCCGCAACATAGACCTCACCGGCCTCGATGGGGCCAGTTTCATGGTGTTCTCAGACCCGTCGCGCACCAAGGGCGGCACGCTGGAAGTGCGCCTCGGCTCCCCCGACGGCAAGCTGGTCGGGCAAATTGAGGTGAAATCCCCGGCAATGGGCGAATGCGGGCGGTGCGCCGCTCTTCGCCGTGGATACAATCACGTTCCTGCGCAAAGCGGACTTTCAAAGCCTGAAATAATACAAGTCTTGAGTCGTGTATCTTGAGTCTTGAGTAAAAGGCGTACGGACAGATGTTCAAATGCAACAACCTCCGGCCAATCCGTTTGGCCGGAGGTTGTGTTTTTACAGTGCAAACCGTAAATTGTCAGAACATTGTGCCAGGAAAGGCGTTTTGGGCAAAATTCGCCTAAAACGGCGTTGTCAGAACTGTGATTTCAAAATAAGACTGTCTAACATTTCCCGCTTTGGTTCAAAAACGCCGGAATGTACGATTCGTAGGGGCGGGGCTTGCCCCCGCCCCTTTAGGCACAGGCTCGGCCAATGGCAATCCGAGCCTGTGGGGACACGGGCGGGGGCAAGCCCCGCCCCTACAGCCCGGCGTTTTAGGCAGTTTTTACCGAAAACGACAAATGTCAGACAATCACAATGATTGATTTGATGGGCATGACCTATTTTCTTTCATGCCCATCACAAAAATCACTGTGAAATCACAGTTCTGACAAACAGACGTTTTGAGCAAAATTCACCCAAAACGCCCGTAATTCTGAATTCACAATTCTAAATTCAAAATTGAATTCGTACTTCGTACCTCGTAAATCGTACTTCAAAACATGGTTTCTCAAAAAGTCTATACAAACGAAGAATTCCACACGTTTGTCGAACGTGCCGAGGGGAAATTTGAATGGGTGGACGGACAAATCATCGCCCTGTATTCCGGCGAACCCGTCGAAGAGTCGCTGGTTGGCTACGTGCTGTCCCCTGACTTCGACCGTACCCAATTACCCGATTTTCCTATGCCCACCGAAAGACACGACAACATTGTTTCCAACTTGCACTTTTATGTGAGGCTCGCTTTAAAGGGCCTGCCTTTCAAAGTCTATTCCCAAGCCACCTACATTCGCGACAACGATTGGGAAAAATCACGCCTGCCCGACATCATCGTGGTTGATGCGGCCAGCCAGCAGCGCAACAAGCGACACGAAGTGACAAACCCGGTGCTGCT
>JALOMD010000216.1 GCA_025455595.1 Cytophagales bacterium
TGAGCGACTTGTAAGGCTTGAACGCCAGCCATTCGGTGGCTTGTATGCCTTTGACGAGATTCTTTTTCATGTCAGTGGTTTGCCTGAAAACGGCTGTTTTAACACAGTACGTTTTGGGCAATTTTTGCCTAAAACGCAAAATTGAACAGAAAACACAAGGTTTTCGCTTGGTGGTTTCCAAAATAAAAAGCACAACGCTTGTAGCCCCGACTACAGGCTAAAGAGCAACACATGGCGTTTTGGGCATTTTTTGCTCAAAACGGCTTTGAGCACACTTTTTAAAAGTTTTCTTCTGTTTTGTCTTGCTTCTTTCGGATTACAAATCCGAGACAGTTTGGTTCGGGATTGCAAATCCCGAACAGCCGTTGCTTCTAAAAACATTGACAAACTTTGTCAAACGGTGTATTGGGATTGACAAGACGGCTCGTTATTTCACTCCGCCCATCAGTTTCTTGATTGGTTTTTGCAGCAAAAATATCAAACCACCCACTATCAGTGCAAACCAAACGATGTTCATGAACATGTCCGGCATTTGGGCGACGTTTTCCTCGTCGAAATTACCGGCAAACAGGCCAGCAAAGAGATTGCCCAAAGCTGCGGCCACGAACCAAATACCCATGAGTTGACTCAGATACCGCTTGGGTGCAAGTTTGGTGTAGGTGCTCAGTCCCACCGGACTAAGACAGAGTTCACCCAATGTATGGAACAAATACGTGAACGTCAGGAAACCAGCCGAGGCCTTGGTTCCCGTCAGCGCCACATTGGCTCCGTTGGCAATGACAAAGTATCCGGCAGCAAGCAGAAACAGTCCCAGTGCGAATTTGAAGGCAGGATTTGGATTGAGGCTTTTCTTTTCGAGGTAAACCCATAGAAAACCTACAATCGGCGCAAAAACCAAGATAAAAAACGGGTTGAAATTCTGAAACCAACTGGACGGAATGCCAAAAGGCAACTCGGAGTACCTGTCCGCAAATATTTGCAATGAGGAACCTTGCTGTTCAAATCCCATCCAGAACAACACTGCGCCGATAAACAGCACTATCAAGACTAATACACGCTTCCTTTCAGCTTGGCTCAAGCCGCTTGCGAACAGCAAATTGGCAAAGTAGGCTACACAGACGATTCCAGCGATACTACCCATTGAAGTGGCTACGGCTTTTTTTGAATCCCACGCAAAGAAGTTTTGTAGTTGCAAAGCAATGAGGGCTACTACCGTCATCGCAACGATTGCCCATGTTAGCGTGGGGCTTCCTGCTCCTCCATCGGCATTTTCGTCCGATTGCTTCGTCTTGGCCTTCGGATGCAGCCCTTTGTCTTGCAGGTACTGTTGCGCAAAAATTCTGTACACTATCAATCCGAAAAACATAGCCACTGCTGCGGCACCGAAGCCGTAATGCCAGCCTACCTTCTGTCCCAAATAGCCGACAATGGTAATTCCGAGGAACGAACCCAAGTTGATGCCAATGTAAAAAATCGAAAAGCCGGCATCGCGCCTGGCTCCGCCCTCGGGATACAACTCGCTCACGATTGAACTGATGTTCGGCTTCAGCATTCCTGTGCCCATCGCGACCAGACACAACCCCGAAAAAAACACCGTTGGCGTGGAAGGGAAAGCGAGAACAATGTGGCCCAGCATGATGACAATGCCGCCAATCCATATCGATTTGCGCTGCCCAATCAGGTTGTCGGCAATCCAGCCGCCGGGTAGCGAAAGAAGATAAACCGAAAAGGTGTAAAGCCCGTAAACGGCTCCGCCTTCTCCTTCCGAGAAACCCAGTCCTCCTTTTTGGGTATCAAGCAAAAACAAGAGCAGGATGGCCCTCATGCCATAGTAGCTGAACCGCTCCCACATTTCGGTGAAAAACAGCACGTACAGTCCGGGCGGATGCGTGAATCGGACGTTTTTGGATTGTGACAAAGCCATAGAGTTTTCTCAATTGTTTGGTTAGGCGGCGAATCGCCGAAAATGCAAAGCGGACAAAAATAGGTCTAATTCCGAGAAAAACGCTTTCCGGACGAAAAATCAAGTCGCGGCATTCCCATTACGCCATACACCGAGCGGTTTTTGCAAGACTGTCGCAAACCGTTTGTACCAAAATGCTACTCTTGTTCAAAACAAATGTTCTTTTTTGCGGTTAAAAATACGTTTATTGCCATTTTTTCTCTCAAAAACCCTTTTTAACAAATCCCTAACCTTTTACTACACATGAAGCAACTCAACGCGTTGTGGTTGCTGCTTCTGCTGGCCGTAAATGCCTACGGCCAAGACAGGACAGTAACCGGAAAAATCACGTCAGCCGAAGACAACACGGACTTGCCGGGGGTGAGTGTCATTGTCAAAGGAACCTCGCAAGGGGTTGTCACCGATGCGGCGGGCCGTTACAGCATCAGCATCCCCGCTGCCAGTGCCACATTGGTCTTTTCGTCCATCGGGTATGTGACCAAAGAGATTGTTGTTGACAACCAAAGCGTCATCAACGTGACATTAGCTCCTGATTTACGCCAGCTCGACGAAGTGGTAGTGACCGCACTGGGCCTTGAACAGGAAAAACGCACCATCAACTACGCCCAACAACAGGTGAAAGGAGAGGAAATCATCCGTGCCCGCGAGCCGAACGTGGTCAACGCCCTGAACGGCAAAGTGGCCGGCGTGCAAATCATCAGCCAGGCCGGTTCGCCGGGGGCTGCCGCTGCCATCTACATCCGGGGCAAATCTTCGTTTGGCAACGCCCAGCCGTTGTTTGTGGTGGACGGTATTCCGGTCAACAACTCTTTCAGCACCAACGCGTCCTCTTCGTCGGTGGATAATTCAAACCGTGCCGTGGACATCAACCCCGACGACATAGAAAGCATTTCAGTGCTGAAAGGCCCGGCCGCCACAGCCCTGTACGGCATCCAAGCCGGGGCGGGCGTGGTCATCATCACCACCAAAAAAGGCAATCGCAGCGATACCCGCCAAACGACCGTAAACTTTAACTCGTCATTTGCGGTGGATCAGGTGAACCGCTACTTCCCGCTGCAAGACCGGTTTGCCACGGGCAACAACGGAATTTTGGACATCGGGCCGGGCACAACCAACATGTTCGGCCCGGCCATCAGCGACCTGCGGTACAACCCTAACTTTACTGACCCACGTTACCCTTTAGGACGCATTGAATTAAGAAATAACAACGCTGCGTTTGATACACTCAGACCCGTGGATGTATTTGACAATCAGCGCAATTTCTACCAAAACGGTCGCACGTTCAACAACCACCTGAGCATCAGCAGCGGCAACAAGAACGGCAACCTCTATTTCTCCATCGGGCGACTGGCGCAAACGGGCGTGATTCCGAACAATACCTTTGAGCGGACAACCGTGAAACTGTCCGGCGAAAGCGAATTGAGCAAAAAACTACGGATTTCGTCTTCGCTTACGTACATCAACTCAGGCGGCAATCGCGTGGGGCGGGGCGACAACTTCACGGGCGTAGTGCAGGGCTTGTACCGCACGCCTGCGCATTTCGACATTTTCAATGGTGCCACCAGTGCCACCGATCCCGCCGGATGGCAGTACCCGAACGGCTCGCAGCGCAACTTCCGTAACCGCGACCAAGTGGACGGCATGACTCCCGGCGCGGCCCAAGGCCTTGGCCCCGACAGCCCGCTGTGGACGGTGAACAAAAACCCCTACCGCGACCGGGTGGACAGGATACAAGGTTTTGCGCAACTCAACTACCAAATACTGCCGTGGCTCAGTGCCATGTTCCGGGCCGGTGCCGACGTGTTCAGCGACCGACGCGTACAGGCGTTCGACATCGGCTCGTTCGGCGGTGACGGCCGTTTTGGGCGAATTTTCGAAGAAACGCTTATCAACAAAACCTTCAATACCGACTTCCTGCTGACGGCCAACAAGCAGTTCGGCCGGTTCAACCTGTCGGGGCTGGTGGGTCACAATTTCTTTGACAACAGTGCAACCCGCTCTTACTTGGACGGGAACACGTTCAATCAACCCGACTTTTTCAACATTTCAAACGCAACCGTTATTGCCAATCCCCAGCAGTCGTTGGTGAGGCGCCGCACGTTTGCGGCTTTCGGCAGCATCAAGGCCGATTATGGCGGTTGGGCCTTTTTGGAAGCGACCTTGCGCAACGAGTGGGCCTCCACCCTGCCCGCCAACAACAATTCGTTCTTGTTTCCTTCGGTAAGCGGCGGAGTCGTCATAACCGAGGCCCTGAAATTGACCAACTCGGTTGTTTCGTTTGCCAAGGTGCGCGGTTCGTTTGCGCAAGTGGGACAAATTCCGGGAGCGTACCAAACCGAAACGTTTTTCCTACGGGCCGGGGCATCCGATGGTTTCGGCAACGGCATTTCTTTCCCCCTGCGCGGCTCGAACGTGGGCGGCTCCACCATCAGCAACCAAATCGGCAACCCGGAACTGCGTCCTGAAACCAACCGCACCGTGGAAGTGGGTGCCGACTTGGCGTTTTGGGACAATCGCATCCGCCTTGACGTGACCTATTACAACTCCCGCAACCGCAACCAAATCATACTGGCTCCCGTGGCTTCTTCGTCCGGTTTCACCTCGCGCAGCATCAACGCGGGCGAATTGCAAAACCGGGGCATCGAGGCCGTGCTGACGGTGGTTCCGTTGCGCAAATCGGCGTTTCAGTGGGAAGCGTCGTTCAACTTTACCCGCAACCGCAACTTCGTCATCTCCACTTTCGACGGCAACCCGATCCTGCTGCCCGGCTTCGGCACCATTTTCCAGCCGCGTCTGGTGCCGGGCCAACAGTTCGGCGTGTTTTACGGCTCCGGTTGGCTGCGCGATGCGCAAGGCCGTGTCATCATTGAGCCGGAATTTCAACTGGGACGCGACGGAAGACCTGTACTGGGCAACGACGGCCAGCCGGTAGCCAACGCCGCCGCCGGTTTTCCGGTGCGGGCCGACAACCTGCTCATTGGCAATCCGAACCCCGACTTTCTGCTGGGCATCCGCAACACGTTCAGTTACAAAGGCTTGACACTTTCGTTCTTGTGGGACATCCGCAGCGGCGGCGACGTGTGGAACGGTACCGAAGCCGTGCTGACCAACATCGGTGCCACCACCCGCACGCTTGACCGGGGCACCAACCGCGTGTTTGACGGTGTGGTTGCCAATGGTCGCGACCCGCAGACGGGTACTTACGTCGTAACCGGCGAAGGAGCCGCCAACACCCGCTCGGTGACGCTGACGCAAGCCAACTGGTTCCAAGCCAACGGCCGGGCCACCGGTGCCGCAGGCGTACACGAGCAGTTTGTGGAAGATGCCTCGTGGATTCGCCTGCGCGACCTGAATCTGTCGTACCGCCTGCCAGCTGGGTTGTTTGGCGGCAGCAAGTTTGTGAAAGGCGTGGAACTCAGCGCGTTTGGCCGCAACCTGTTGCTGTTCACCCGGTATTCGGGCATTGACCCCGAAACCAGCTTGTACGGCCTCAGCAACTCCCAAGGCTTGGACTACTTCGGCAACCCGAACACCCGCAGCATGGGCGTGACGCTGAACGCGACGTTTTGAGTAGTGGGTCTCGGGTCGTGAGTTTTGCGTCTTGGGTAAGATGTCCTATCAAGGCAGCGGAGCAAATCAAAAGCGTTTTGAGCAAAAATTGCCCAAAACGGTCTAAGTGCGTGTTGACCAATAGCTTTACCTGGCTTTTTGGTTGAAACGTTTCGCAAGTTACTGAAAACAAGCATGTTATACTGTTTCACTAATAGCTAAAAGCTAATAGCTAACTACTAATGGCTAACTACTTATGAAAAAATATCTCAAAACATTCGCCACCGTACTCGTAACCGCCGTTGCGTTGAGCGGTTGTGATTTCGGCGACATCAACGTAAACCCGAACGCGCCTACGGATGCACCCATGAACGTGCTGCTGCCCGCCGCACAAGCCAACTTGGCCTACGGCATCCACGGCGATATTGCGCAGTTCACCAGCATCTTCCTGCAACAAACCAGCGGAGTCAATAACATTTACCTCACCGTTGGCCAGTACGACCTGAACGGCAACCTCGCCGGCCGTGTCTGGGACGGCAACCTGTATCCGGGTGCCATGAACGACTTGAACATCGTTATCCGCAAGGCCACCCAACAGAACGCACCGCACTACCGGGGCGTGGCCCGTGTGATGATGGCAAACGCCCTGGGCCAAGCCGTGGACTTGTGGAACAATGTGCCGTACTCGGACGCTTTCCGGGGCAATGATGCCGAGCGGGTGCTGCAACCCCGCTACGACCGTGCCGAGGCTCTGTACGACACGATTCAGAACGTGCTGAACCAAGCCATTGCGGACTTGCAGGCAACCAGCAGTACGCTGTCGCCCGGCCGTGACGACCTCGTGTACGGCGGCGACCGGACGCGCTGGACGCAAGCCGCCCGTGCCTTGAAGGCCCGGTATTTCAACCACTTGAGCAAGGTGAACGCCGAGCAGTCGGCCCGCGATGCATTGGCGCAATTGCAGGCGGGAACTTTCACCGCGAATGCGCAGGATGCCCGCATTGTCTTCGGCAACACCATTGATGCCGCCGCGCCATGGTTCCGCTTTTCGCAAAGCACCTTCGGGACGGGCATCCGCGTCAGCAGCACGTTGGTACAACTGATGCAACAACGCAACGACCCCCGCCTGCCCTTCTACGCCGCCCCGTTCAGTGCAACATCGGGCATTGTGGGGGCAAGGCCCGGCCAAGCCGACGAGGCGGGTACGGCTTTCGTAGGGCCGTACTACAACCGTGCTGAGGCACCGACCAATTTCATCACGTTCGTTGAAGTCAAGTTCATCGAGGCCGAGGCTAATTTCCGCTTGGGCCGTCTGGCCGAGGCCGCTGCTGCCCATAACGCAGCCGTAGCCGCCAGCATTGCGAAAGTAACCGTCTCGATAACGGGTGCGGCCACCAACGCCGTCGCCAACACCGCCTATATCAGCCAGTTCGGCAGCGAAACCGCCGCTTCGATCACGTTGGAAAAAATACTGACTGAAAAATACTTCGCCATGTACCTTGACCCGGAAGCCTGGACAGACTGGCGGCGCAGCGTCACCACCGACCGTCCGAACGGGGTACCCGCGTTGCAACCCGCCGCCAACTCGCAACAGTTCACCGGCGGGCGGTTGCCCCGTCGCTGGCCCTATCCCATTTCGGAAGTGCAGCAAAACCGCGCCAACGTAGAGGCACAAGGCTCGGCCACCCTCACGGATCGGGTGTTTTGGGATCGGTGACAGAAAGGCGTTTTGGGCGATTTTTGCCCAAAACGGCAATCATCCGTCTGTAGAATCCCCCGCCGGAAATTTCGGCGGGGGATTTTTTGTATCGTTTTGGTACTGTGCAAAAAAAGTGTGTTTCCCATTGAACCTTTCGCCCGCCCGCGTGTACCGTTTCTCAGAAGCCGACACCACGTCTTATAACCAATGGTAGCCTGTTATTTCTATTGTTCTTTCATTTGCAACAAATGTAATTGGTCAAAACATTACTCAACTTATGCGGTGTGGGATGAATCCCATCGAAACAACTATGAAAACTATCCTGCATTTTCTGGCTCTGTTCTTTCTGTTGCCTGCTGTGGCGTGGGCGACCAAACCGGAACCTATCGAGCCCAAGACCAAAATTCTGCAAACCGCCGATTGGTACCGCCAACAGACCCAACTGTGGAAAACAGAAGCGGAGCGTCGGCCGCAAAACGCAGCCGCTTGGCTTAACTGCTATTTGGCGGCGT
>JALOMD010000217.1 GCA_025455595.1 Cytophagales bacterium
TTCCGATGGCGATTGGCGTTTTAAGCGTTTTTTACCCAAAACGCCAAATGCAGCACAATGAACCGTGAACAAAACTCCGTTTGCAAATGCCCGATAGTGCGGCTATTTTTGCGACCCGCTGTTTTTGAAAACAGAAGGTTTTCATTGGAAAACAATTAGGATTTTCGCTTGTATCTCCGAAATCGAAGATTCGACGAAGTCAATGGCATTCGGAGAGCCACGCTTGCGTGGCTTGACTGCGGCGAATCACCCTTCGGGTGAATCCCGACCTGTCGGGACTACAACAACACCCCGTTTCGCACGCCAAGCGAAAGTCCTAACAATTTTCCGTTTTGGCCAATTTTTGCCCAAAACGCCTGCTCCAAAAAAGCATTTGGTGCAGAGAGAATCATTATCCCATTAGTTCATCAACCCATTAACCCATCTACTCATGAATTCGCCTATCGCGTGGGAGAAAATCAAGGATTTCGAGGAAATCAAGTTTGAGTACTACAACGGCATCGGCAAAATCACCATCAACCGGCCGCACAAACGCAACGCGTTCACGCCGCTTACGGTGACGGAGATGATTGAGGCCATGACCCACTGCCGCTACGACGACCGCATCGGGGTGGTGATTCTGACCGGCGAGGGGCCGGACGCGTTTTGCAGCGGCGGCGACCAAAGTGTGCGCGGCCATGGCGGCTATGTGGGCAAAGACGGCGTGGCCCGGCTCAACGTGCTTGATTTGCAGAAACTGATTCGTTCCATCCCGAAGCCGGTGGTGGCCATGGTGGCCGGCTACGCCATCGGCGGCGGACACGTGCTGCACGTGGTCTGCGACCTCACCATTGCCGCCGACAACGCCCGTTTCGGGCAAACCGGCCCGAAAGTGGGCAGTTTCGACGGTGGTTTCGGCGCGTCGTACTTGGCCCGCATCGTGGGGCAGAAGAAGGCCCGCGAAATCTGGTACCTCTGCGACCAGTACAATGCCCAGGAGGCCTTGGACATGGGCTTGGTGAACAAGGTGGTACCTTATGAAAAACTGGAGGAAACCACGCTGGAATGGTGCGCCAAAATACTGGAGAAGTCGCCCATCGCCCTGCGGATGCTGAAAGCGTCGTTCAATGCCGAACTCGACGGGCAGGCGGGCATTCAGGAACTGGCCGGCAACGCCACGTTGCTCTATTACCTTTCGGACGAAGCCAAGGAAGGCAAACAGGCGTTTCTCGAAAGACGAAAGCCCGACTTTTCCAAGTTTCCGAAATTCCCCTGACGCAAATAGTAGCCGCACATTTCCAGAGCGTTGACTGCGTTTTCGTAAAAAAACGTGAACAACTCTTTGGAAATACTATTTATCTATAGATATTGAACAGACAATTGGCTCAATTACCCGTATTACTGAACACGAAACGTTGCCGGTTACGAATGCCCGCCTTTGGGATATAAAGGAGCGTGGATGTTTTTCACACCAGCAGCCTTCATTCAGTTGTATCGTTCATTTGGCAGTAAACCACCGTATGTTCACCGACACCGAACCGCAAATCAAGCAAGCCACCACCCACGAGATTCCCGACATCCTTTCCATCGCGAAGGCCACGTGGGAGCCTACTTACCGCGAAATCCTGACCAAGGCGCAGATTGACTACATGTACGACGAGATATACACGCCTGCCGCCTTGGAGAAGCAGATGCACGAACTGGGCCATGTTTTCTTGGTGCTGTACAATGCCGAAGCGGCCGTCGGGTACGCATCGTACAGTCCCAAGAACGGCGGCCACGAAGTATATAAGCTCCACAAGCTTTACATACATCCCGACCATCAAGGCCACAACTATGGTCGCCAATTGATAGTGGCTGTCGAGAAGGATGTTCGCCAGCAAGGAGCCAAAGTGCTGGAACTGAACGTGAACCGCTACAATCCGGCCATCCGTTTCTACGAACGCTGCGGCTACCAGCAAGCCCGCGCCGAAGACATCCCCATCGGCGAATTCTGGATGAACGACTTTGTGATGCGCAAAGAACTAAGATAAAAGTCGTAAGTGATAAGCAAAAGCCCCCACCCGGCCTCCCCCAAGGGGGAGGGGAAAAGATTGCGGAGGGCGGATTTGGGAACAAGCCGTTTTGAGCGATTTTTGCCTAAAACGCCTTTTGCTTTTCCCCTCCCCCTTGGGGGAGGCCGGGTGGGGGGCTTCTAAACAAACAGCATACTCAGCACGCCCACCACCGAGATTGTCTTGCAGAACTGGCTCAATTGGCCAAAGTCGCGGCGGGTGTCGGCGCGGTGAAGGCGGTACACAAACCACAGCATCGGCGGCAACACGAACAGGCTGAAATACCACACCACTTGGTTGGGCAGCGAGTAAGTGAAGCTGAACAGCGACAGCAAAAACGCCACCACCAGTACATAGAGCAGCGTTTTGGTGCGCCGCAGGCCCCACACAATCGGCAGCGTGCGGCACCCGAAAGTGGCGTCGCCCCGCACATCCTCCATGTCTTTGATGATTTCCCGAATCAGCGTGATGAAAAACGCGAACACCGAGTACGTGTACACTACCGGTGCGTTCTGCGGATTATAGAGCACCACGACCCAAAGCGTAGCCGCCGTGAGCAAGGCCACCGTGAAATTACCCACAAACGGCAATTGCTTCAGT
Organism: Cytophagales bacterium; assembly: GCA_025455595.1. GTDB lineage: Bacteria > Bacteroidota > Bacteroidia > Cytophagales > 172606-1 > Xanthocytophaga. Next base: position 2,634 of record JALOMD010000217.1, read on the forward strand.
CGGTTCGAGTACGTCCAAAGCAAAAACGCCGCCCCGAAGTTGACCGCCCCGATGCGCAAGGCCACCAAAGCCCCCAACCCGATGCCCGTCAGGTTCAGAAAAGTGTGCGCAAAGATGGCCTGCCGCCGACTCAGCACCCGGCCCACCACCACGCGGCGCGGCTTGTTGATGGTGTCAATCTTGATGTCGTAGTAGTCGTTGATGATGTAACCGGCGGCGGCGATGCACAAGGTGGAAAGGCACAGCAGGAAAAAACGCCCGTCGGCCACGTGTCGCAGCCAGTCGGACTTGGAGCCGACCAAGCAGATGCGCACCAAATACTGCGTTAGCAACACAATGAGCAGGTTCGGGAAGCGGATGAGCCGCAGCAACGCCCGGCCGACAATCCGGCGACTTCGTCTGCTTTTGAGTAGTTGCACCGGCGTAAGGTGAAGCGAATGGTGGAGGCCGCGAAGATAAGGCGGAATCGGGGAAGAAGCGAAAAGAGGGAAACGTTTTCGCCGTATCTCCCCGACGTTTAGCCAAGGACGGCGTTTTGGGCAAATTTTGTCCAAAACGCTTTTCGTTGTTCACTTCTCACTTTTCAGAAACCAGCTTTCGCATTTCGATTCATATCTTTGCTGCCGTTTCATACCAATTTGGAAGTGGGAATGCGGAAACGCAAGTTCGACGAAGTCAATTTGAAATGCAAAAAACACTGACAATCAAATGATTGCATTGAATTATTTACGCACTCAGTCTTTTGTTTTGGTATCAGTTTCTGTATGAGACAAGTTTGCACTGTTTTTGCGAGATAAATCAATGCATACTTGCGATTATCAGTCATTTGCGTTTTTTACCGACGACTAACGACTTTGTGTTTTGATTCGGATACTGGCTTGGCTTTCCCGGATGCCGTTTTGGCTGATGTATCGGCTTGCCGATGTAATGTGTTTTTTAATGTACGCAGTGACGCGGTATCGCCGCCGCACCGTGGCCGAAAACCTGCGCCGTTCCTTCCCCGAAAAAAACGAGTCCGAACGGGCGGCCGTTACGCGTCGTTTCTACCGTAATCTCGCCGACATCACGCTGGAGACTTTCAAAACACTAACCATTCCCGACACCGAACTGCGCCAGCGCGTCCGCATCCTGAACCCTGAAGTTTGTCTGCAATACTTGAACGCCGGGCAGTCGGTAGTGGTGATGACCTCGCACCTTGGCAACTGGGAGTGGCTGCTGGCCGGCAACGCCCTGCAACTCGGCTACGACGTGGACGCTGTCTATAAAGAGCTGACCAATCCGCAGTTTGATGCCGTGATGCGGCGAATCCGTGGCCGGTTCGGGCCGTATCCGGTGGAGATGCGGCAAGTGGCCCGTGAATTGGTGAAGCGTAAGCAAGTGACGCGCATCATCGCCATGGTGGCCGACCAAACGCCTTTCCCTGAACACGCCTATTGGACGGATTTTCTGCACCAAAACACGCCGTTTTTCACCGGGGCGGCGGGCATTGCGCGACGCACGGGCTACCCGGTGCTGTACGCAGGCATGAGGCGCGTGCGGCGCGGCCACTATGAAACGTGGTTCGAGCCGCTGGCCGAGCCGTCTTACGCCGAAAACGACGCCAACCACATCATCGAAACGTATGTGCGCCGTATCGAAGCCGACATCCGCCGCTATCCCGACCAATGGCTGTGGTCGCACAGACGGTGGAAACACCGAAGGGAGTGATGAGTTATGAATGATGAGTTATGAGTGTGCGTTTTGGGCGAAAATCGCTTGAAACGGCAAACGGGCATGGAATTTTAGCCGGAATCAGAAAAACGAACCCGGTTATGCCGACCACAAAAGACAAAACAACTACGCAACCTGCAAGCACCCGCACGCGGGCTACCGACACCGAACGGGACGAAACTTACCGCGACTTCACCCGATTGGTGAACATGAACAGCGGCGAAATCGAAAAATGGCTCAAGACCGAGGAGTCGAAATCGGTGGGGCAAGACAGCGGCGACGGCAAATCAATCGGTGCCAAGTCGGGGGCCAAAATTGCAAAGCTGCTGGAAAAAGACCGGACGAAACTCACCAAGGCCGACTATAACCACATGAAACGCGTGATCAGCTACATCAGCCGACACTCGGCGCAAGGCCCCACCAAAGCCGACGTGGAGAACAGCAACTGGCGGTACTCGCTCATGAACTGGGGCCACGACCCGCTTAAAAAGTGATGAGTGATGAGTAAAAAGTGAGAAGCGCAATAAAAAGGCGTTTTGAGCAAAAATTGCTCAAAACGGCAAATTCCTGTGGGACGACGTGTCTGTAGTAACCGCGCGTATTTACAGAAAAAAGCTCCGTAGGAGCGGCCTGATTGACACTACAACGTCAGGACCGCTCCTACGGAGCTTTTTTCTGTAAACCCTCTGTATTTCTACAGACGGTTCGCCCCTATGAGACTTTTTCGTTTTGGGCAATTTTTGCCCAAAACGCCAAACGTTAAACGCCAAACGCCCATCGCAAAAAAACGGGCATGGCCTTGGCCCACGTTTGCGGGCTGTGTTCGCCGCCTTCCATTTGGTAATACTGGATATCGTCCCACGGGCGGTAGCCTTTGCGCGTCAGTTCCACGATGATGTCCAGCGTGTCGTCAATGGCATCAATGATGCCGTTGCGGTTGCGGTCGGCCGTTTCGTCCAGCGTGCCGGCTTGCAGCCAGAAACGCATGCCCGGCTTGTGGTTGCCCACGCGTATTTCGTGGTGCATAATGCGGTCATTGTCCACATAGCCTTCCTCGTAAGCCTTGCGCCGCCACCAAAACGACCCCGAAAACACACCGACTTTTTTAAAAACATCCGGGTGGTTCCAAGCCACGTCAAAAGCCGACAGTCCGCCGAGCGAATAACCCCCAATGGCGTTTTTGCCCGAGTGCAGGTCAGTATGGTAGTGTTTGGCCAAAAAAGGCAGCAATTCTTTCAGCAAAAAATCCGTGTAGGCTCCGGCTTTGGCACCACGCCGCTTGTAGTCGGCTTGGGCTGCTACGCCGTACTCTTGCAGCCGCTCGGCGGAGGCGTACACGCCTACGGCTATGATTTCCTCTATGCGTCTCGTGTGTTGCAGGTCGTCCAACGTGCCCAGCAGGCCCACCGCTTCGCTTTCCTGCCCGTCGTTGAGCAACAGAAGCGGATACTTTCGCGACCGGGTGTCGTGAGAGGGAGGCAGGAAAACATCAAACCCCACTTCTCGGTTTAGGTAGTGTGAATACAGATGCAAATGTTTCACCACATGGTAGTGGGCAGCAGGCAGCGTATCGGTTTGATG
>JALOMD010000764.1 GCA_025455595.1 Cytophagales bacterium
TTCCATTTCACGCCCCGCCAGAACTGGATGAACGACCCCAACGGGATGGTCTATTACAAGGGTACGTACCATTTGTTTTTCCAGCACTACCCTGAGGAACCGAAATGGGGGCCGATGCACTGGGGCCACGCCACCAGCCGCGACATGGTGCATTGGCAGGAGCAGCCCATCGCCTTGTACCCCGACAGTTTGGGCTGGATTTTCTCCGGCAGCGTGGTGGTGGACTACAACAACACCAGCGGATTCGGCAAGAACGGAGCCGTGCCGTTGGTGGCGATTTTCACGCACCACAACTCCGCCCTCGAAAAGCAGAAACGCAACGATTTCCAGTACCAAAGCCTGGCCTACAGCCTCGACGAAGGCAAGACTTGGACAAAATACGCCGAAAACCCGGTGCTGCCCAACCCCGGCATCGTGGACTTCCGCGACCCGAAAGTGCGTTGGTACGAGCCGCAGAAAAAATGGATAATGACGCTGGCCGCCAAAGACCGCATTGCCTTCTACTCCTCGCCCGACCTGAAAAAATGGACGAAAGAAAGCGATTTCGGGGCCGATGCCGGTGCGCACGGCGGCGTGTGGGAATGTCCCGACTTGTTTCCGTTGAAAGCCGACGGCAAAGACGTGTGGGTGCTGCTCGTGAGCCTGAATCCCGGCGGGCCGAACGGCGGCTCGGCCACGCAATATTTCCTCGGTGACTTCGACGGGCGGACGTTCAAGCCTTACGCCACGCAAACCAAGTGGATGGACTACGGCACGGACAACTACGCGGGCGTGACGTTTGCCAACACCGGCAGCCGGACAATCCTGATGGGTTGGATGAGCAACTGGCAATACGCGGGCAGCGTGCCCACCACGCCGTGGCGCAGTGCCATGACCGCTCCGCGCGAACTGGCGTTGAGGCGCGTCGGCAAGGAGTTGTTTCTGGCCTCGCAACCGGTGAAGGAACTGGACGCACTGCGTGGCGAAAGCGTGGTTTTGAAGAACAAGGCTGTGAAGGGCACTTACGAGTTGCCCCCAAGCAACGGCGTGTTCCGCGTGGAACTGACGGCGCAGACGGCCAGCGATTTTTCCGTTGTGCTGTCCAACGGTTCGGGCAACGAACTGACGGTTGGCTACGACAAGGCCGCCAACGCCTATTACATTGACCGCACGCGTTCGGGCAAAACGGATTTCGAGACGGGTTTCGGCAAGCGGCACACCGCGCCGCGCCTGTCGGCCAGCCCGACGGTTTCTTTCACCTTGCTCGCCGACATGGCCTCGGTGGAACTCTTCGCCGACAACGGCCTGACGGTGATGACGGACATCTTCTTCCCGGAAAAAGACATGAACCGCGTTTTCATAAAGTCGGCCACGGGCGTGACTTTTACGAAGATTGAATTCACGAAACTGAAAAGCACGCGGTAGGAAAGGAATGCGGAATGTTGGCGTTTTAGGCAAAATTTGCCCAAAACGCCTTTGCCCAAAACGCCCGGTGGAACTGGCGTTTCGGACAAATGCGGCCCGTTCCTCCGTCTTGACGTGTTACCACCCCGGCCTCCGGCCACCCCTCCTTCGCAAGGAGGGGAGTTTGCGAGCCTTTCGTCTTGACGTTCGGCGATTTCCGGTCTGACGCACAGCGTCAGACCTGCGTGGCCGGGGTGTTTTAGGCAAAAAACGCCTAAAACGCGTAGCGGCGGGTATAAAACCTCCCGACAGGTCGGGACAGGCTGCTGAAGTGCATTTGACCTCTGCGTTCTGACCTCTGACCTAAAATTGGCTTCGCCGTCCCGACCTGTCGGGATCGTGCTTCGTAAATCGTGATTCGTACTTCAGAGTCACATTCTCTCCGGCACGTCAATGCCGAGGAGTTTCATGCCTTTTTTGATGACGCGGCCCGTTCCGGCGGACAGTGCGACGCGGAAACGCATCCGTTCGGGCGTGTCGGCTTGGAAAATGGAGCATTCGGTGAAGAAACGGCTGTATTCCTTCGCCACTTCATAGACGTAGTTGGCAATCACCGAAGGCGCGTAGTTGTCGGCGGCCTCTTTGATTTTGGCCGGAAACTCGGCGAACAGCTTGACCAAGTTCACTTCGGTTTCGTGCAGCGGCTCGGCCACTTCGTACACGGGACTTACGCCCGATTCTTTAGCCTTGCGCAAAATAGAGCGAATGCGGGCATGGTTAAACTGAATGAACGTCGCCGTATTGCCTTGCAAATCAATGGATTCGTCGGGATTGAACAGCATCCGCTTCACTGGATCCACTTTCAACAGAAAATACTTCAACGCTCCCAAGCCCAGCATCTCGAACAACTGCCGCTGCTCCTCTTCGGGGAATTCGGCCACCTTGCTCAGTTCCATCGAGCGGGCCTTGGCCGTATCCACCATCTCCTGCATCAAATCGTCGGCATCCACCACAGTGCCTTCGCGTGATTTCATGCGGCCCGACGGCAAATCCACCATGCCGTACGAGAGGTGGTGCAGGCCGTCGGCGTAGGGGCGGTTCAGTTTGCGCAGCACCGAAAACAGCACCTTGAAGTGGTAGTCCTGCTCGTTGCCCACCACATACACCGACTGGTTCATCGGGAAGTCGTGGTGTTTCAGGTCG